>CAYOBS010000197.1:0-7297 GCA_964402305.1 uncultured Planctomycetaceae bacterium
CTGGCGAATGTCTGGGGCATATCGTGGACGGTCTTTCGCGATCATGAGTACGACCTGATAATGCCCGCCGCGATCACGCTCGCGCTGTCCTGCCTCGGGCCGGTCAAGCGAGCGGTGGTGGCGCTTGGGCGGCAGCTTGGCGGGCAGTCGGCGGATGGCCGGGCGGTGGCGGCGGCCGTGGCGGTGGCTGTGCTGGCGATGTGCTTCATGCGGCTTAACCCGGACTGGTCGCGGTGGGAGTTTCCCCGGCTGCCGTGGTGGGTCGAGTGGCTTCGCCCGCAGGCCAAGCTCTACCGCGTGCTGCTGCTGATGCCCGCGTGGGGAACCTGGGCCATGCTCATAACCCTCAAGTTCTGCCGGCCCGGGCAGCGCACCGAGCCGCAGTTGGCCGCGATGGCCCGTGGGTGCGACGCCCTGGCGGTCGCGGGCATCATGGCATTGCTGTTGGGGATGTCGATCTTTTACTTCCACTACCTCGGCATCGGCGGGCAGATGCTCGTGCCGCTGGCGACCGTGGTGGCCGCCATCGCAAGCGGGATAGGTTTCTGCCACGCATGCGGCGGGCTGAGCCGCCAGGGCCTGCTGGCGGCGAACCTCGCCACGCAGATCGCGTTCGTCATGGCCTGCCTGGTCGGGCGGTAGGCCGGCCGGCATTAACACTTGACCGCCCCGAGCGGCGGGGGTAGAAAACGGGCTATGAAAAGCACCGCATTACTGGCAACGTCGGTTGCCCACTATCCCAAGCGAAGCGGGAAGGTCCGGGACATCTACGAGCTTCCGGATGAGCTTCTCATCGTCGCCACCGACCGCATCAGCGCCTATGACGTGGTCATGCCAAACGGCATCCCCGACAAGGGCCGGGTGCTCACCCAGATCAGCGCGTTCTGGTTCGACCTGCTGGCCGACGCCGCGCCCAACCACCTGATCTCCACCGCCTTGAAGGACCTGCCCGGCGACTGCCAGGACGAGGAACTCGACGGGCGGTTCATGCTCTGCCGCAAGTGCAAGGTCGTGCCGATAGAGTGCGTGGTCCGCGGCTACCTCGCCGGCAGCGGCTGGCGGGAGTACAAGGAAAGCGGCGCCGTGTGCGGCATCGCCCTGCCCGACGGGCTCAAGCAGTGCTCGGAGCTGCCCGAGCCGATCTTCACGCCCTCGACCAAGGCCCAGCGGGGCCACGACGAGAACATCTCATTCGACACCGCGGCCAAGCTTGTCGGCCTGGAGGTGATTACCCAACTCCGCGACCGGTCGCTGGAGGTCTACAAGCGCGGGCGGGCGTACGCGGCCGAGAGGGGCATCATCCTTGCCGACACCAAGTTCGAGTGGGGCACGGATGAGCATGGCGAACTCAGGCTGATCGACGAGGTGCTCACGCCGGATTCATCCCGCTTCTGGCCGGCCGACCAGTACAAGCCAGGCCGAGACCAGCCGAGCTTCGACAAGCAGTTCCTCCGCGACTACCTCGACAAGGTCAAGTTCAACCGCACCCCGCCTGGCCCGGTCCTCCCGGCCGACATCGTCCAGAAGACGCGGGCCAAGTACATCGAAGCCTTCATCCGCCTGACCGGCCAGGATTTCCCCTGGGAGTGAGGCTTCAGGCTTCAGACCTCAGACTTCAGGGTTCAGGCTTCAAGTTTGGTCACCTGCTCGCTGAAGCGATGCACGTGTTTAGCGGTTTTCTCTTCAGCCCCGTTCACGGGGCTTCGCCCCCGCGATAGCGGGGGTTTAGGCCAGGCCTTTTAGGCCTGGTTGGGGGACTATACTCCACTGGCGTCTTTTCTGTTTCTTTGCATCAGCACGCTTTCAGCGCGCTTACCCGTATTGGGGAGCCTTTAGGCTAAAGCCTCCTTCAAGCGCGCCGAGGCGTGCTGAATAAAAACAACAAAAACATCCCGACTGCCCCAGGGCTAAAAGCCCTGGTCTATACCCGCCTTCGGCGGGGCAAAGCCCCGTGAACGGGGCTGAAGGCCGGTCGCTAAACACGTACGAAGCGAGCAGGCCTCAACTGCCGCCAACCGGTCTGCCGTATTCTTCCGGGTTCCAGGTTCCCGGTTCCGCCGTTTTCTTTTCCGGGCTACCGGCTACTGGCTACCGGCTACTGGCTACCGGCTACCAAGCTCAGGCGTTGACCCAGGCCACGTAGAAGTTCCAGACGGCGTGAGTTCCGACGGTTATGCCGTATCCGCGGAGGACGTACAGGCCGCCGAGGTAGGCCCCGGCGAGCATTCTAAAGACGAACGGGTTCCAGGGGAAAGGCACCGCTCCGGTAACCTGGGCGTGCGAGAGGTGGTACAGGCTGAACAGCGCCGCCTGGGCAAAGATGGCGACGACGGCGGAGACGTCCCTGCGGAACTCCAGCAGGCCGGCCAGGATGAACAGGATCATGCCGGCCAGCACGAGGCGGAAGATGAACTCTTCATAGATACCCGCCCCGAGTCCCTGGAGCACTTGGCGGACGAACTGGCTGGGCGCGGCGGGCGCGGTGGCGGCCATGGGTTGGCTGGTGAAATGGCTCAGGGCGAGCATTGGCAGCACCCACGCGAATGACTCGGCCAGCATTCCAAGCAGGACGGCGGGCTGGAACGTCCACTTGCATCGTTCTAAAAAGTGCTTTGCGAGCAGCACGCCGACGATCAGGACCGGCGCCAGCAGTGCGGCCGAGGCGCCGAAGTACGCGAGCAACCTCGCCATGTCTAGCGGGGCCAGCAGTTGAGTTCCGTATCGCAGGGCGAACGCCTGGTAGAGCGCCAGCGGCAGGATGATGAACAGCAGGCAGTTGAGCGGTCGCTGGGCCTGGCGGATGTATCCGCGATCCCAGAAGATGGATGAAGTCGACCGGTTCTCCATGTGCGTATTATGATCCCCCTGGCGGCGGATTCAATGGCGCCGCCCTATTGGTGTATTGTCTGTTCATTGATGAGCATTTGGGCCTGGCATAAATCCGAAATCCGAAGCACGAAACCTGCCTGCCGGCAGGCAGGTTTCGAGATTCGATATTCGGATTTCCTGGCCTTCTGATGATTGATGTCATTTTGGTGACACCACACTGGCGGTGGTTGGGGAGCCCGCCCCGGCGGGCAGGTCAAACGCCAGGTGCGGCGCGACGTTGCGGACGATTGCCGGCCCGATTCCCCGGATGTTGGCCAGGTCCTCCGGGCATCTGAAGGCGACGGGGCCGTGAACCTGGCGGTAGGCGATGATCGACTCGGCGCGGGCCTTCCCGACGTCGGGCAGCCTCTGTAGCGACCCCGCCGAGGCCGTGTTGGGGTTTATCCGCTCCGTGGCGGCGCGGATTCGCTCGCCCCACAGGGGTATCTCCCGCCCCACGGCGAGCGGCCTGGATTCCAGGCCGGCAAGCAGGGCGGCGGCGAAGACAGCGCACCCGACAAGCCCGGCCGCAATGTTGCGCCGGCGCCATGACACGTCGTATCGTCTGGCCGGTGGGGGTGTGGTCATGTTTCAGCGGGCCGTGGTTTTGCCGGGGCCTCGGCGGACGAGGCAGACTCGTTGATCATGGAGCGGAATGCCCGGAACTCCTTGTAGGCGAGTTTGGGCTCCATGTTGTTTCGGCATAGTCCGCCGTGGGGGATGAAGTGGCCTTCGTAATCGGCCAGGTCCCGCCAGCATATGCTCTCGACGAACGGTTTGCTCAGCGCGACTCGGCAGAATGCCTGTACCCACTCGGCCTGGAGCCGCGGGCTCCAAGGCTGGTGCCACTGGCCGCCCTTTGCAATGGGCTGCAGGCCGGCCCAGGCGTCCCATGCGTCGGGGGCCATGTTCGACGGCACGCCGCACGCGGTGATGTGCAGGCCCTTGCTGAACCCGACGAACTCGTCGAGCATCGCCGAAAGCTGCATCAGGTCGCGGACGTAGTGGCCGTCGACCGGCACGCCCATGAAAATCTGAAGCCCGAAGGAGTCGAACTTTATCCCGCTCTGCACGGCCATGTCGGCGTAGAGCAGCGGGGGGATGGTCCGCTGGTTGCGCGCGTAGTACTCGCCCCAGGGCATGGTCAGGTCGATGACCACGTCGGAGTTTGGGGCCTGCTTTTTTACCAGCAGGCAACTCATCCGCGTGAGTTCCATGAGCTGGTCGAAGTTGAGGTTGAAGCCGTTCTGGGCATGGATGCCGGAGGCGACGTTCCAGACCTTCACGTGCTTCTCGTATCGCTGGACCATTCGCTGGATGTGCTCGTAGGCCAAGTCCCTCAGTGCCTCGTAGTCGTGCTCCCAGATGTAGAGCCATTCCGGCAGGTGGGCCGGCTCGAACGACAGCAGTGGCCCGGCGTGGATGGCCTTGCGGTTGCGGGCGGCCCAGTTGACCCACATGTCGGCCTGGGAATACTGGTACTGCCTCTCCTTTGGCTCGGTGTGCTTCCAGGGCATCGGCACGCGGATGAAGTCAAAGGCGTCCCGCAGCCGGTTGGCGTATTCCTCGGAGCTTGCGAACAGGTCTACCATGCACCCGAAGGTTGAGGCGCCGGCGGAGGTCTTGCGGCGTTTGAGCAGGACGTCGGCGTGGAAGAGGGTCATCTTCTCGCCGAGCATGACCGCCCTTGCCAGGACCTCGTCGGCGATGCCGGCCGCTTTGGCCGGGTCGGATGTCTGGAGGGCCTCGATGAACTGCTTGCGGATTGCGTCGAACTCGTCGTTGAGCGGCTTTGCGCTCGGGAAATCAAACAGGCCCCAGTCTTCCCTCTTGAGCATGATCCGCCCGACCTGGCTTCGGGCCAACTCGATGTTGAGGTGGTAGGGCTTGGAGCGTTCCGGCAGGCGGGTCGTCGGCAGCAGGAATCGCCCCGCCGAGCCGGCCTCGCATTGCAGGGTAAGCCCGCAGGCGCCGGGGCTTCGCTTTATGCACGAGACCTGCCCCCCGGCGGCCGCCAGGTCGGCGCGAACGGGAATCGAGTCCTGTCCGAAGACGTACGCGCCTGACAGGTCGATGTCCGAGGCTGGGGCGTTGTTTCTATAAACGTCAAAGCGCAGCATGGTTACGATCACTTAACAGGCGTTTAACAGGCTCCCGACACCTGCGAGGCCACCAAGGTCCCGCTGGACCGCGTGCAACACGCCTTTGGCACGGGGGCCTCCCGCGGGCCGTCATCCCGGCCGGTGCCGCGGCACGTCAGGCCGGCATTATACAGGCATACCCGGCAGAGGCAATACGCTATCGCCTGGCGAAGCACCAAACTTGTAATTTGCATCCGCCGGCACGTCCCCGGCGGTTGGCCCGTCCCAAATCCGTATCCTAGGTTTCCTTGGGCAGCCGTCCTTGACGGCGGACAGGACCGCCGTCCGGGTCGGTACGCCCATTGTCCCGCGTCGGCCGGGAGACGGCCTCGATGACAGCAGGCGAAAGCTGAGGGCATGGTGATGAAGGAAGCCAATTCTCGCAAGAGTATCCTCTTCATGGCGGGTGAGTCGAGCCAGACCGCCCGCCGGCGGCTGGAACTCCAGCGTGCCGGCTGGGCCGTAACGCAGGTGGTGGAGTTCATCGAGGCTCTTTCGGTGGTCTGCAACCAGCGGGTGGACTTGGCGCTGCTGAACCTGCCAGCCGACGACGCGGTGGCCACGGACTTGCCCAACGTCCTGCGCGGCGTGGCGACGGCATCCTATCTGCCGGTGATAATCGTTGCCGAAACCGCGGCCGAGCAACATCGATGCCGCTTCCTCGACGCCGGCGCCGACGACGTGATCTGCCTGGCGACCTCGGGCGGCGAGCTTGTGGCGCGGGTGGGGGCGATGCTGCGGATAAAGGACCTGCACGACCAGCTTGCCGTATCGCGCGTGGCGCTACAGGAGGCCCTGCGGCGCGAGCGGAAGCTGCTTGCCAAGCTGCGGCGCGACAACGCCGACCTCCAGACGCTCGTGACGACCGACGCTCTGACGCACGTGGAGAACCGCCGGAGCTTCCAGGACATCCTCATGCACGAGTTCAAGATCGCCCGCCGCTACAATCAGCCGCTGAGCCTTCTGGCGCTGGACGTGGACCACTTCAAGATGGTTAACGACCGCCACGGGCACCCCAGCGGCGACTACGTGCTCAAGGAATTCGCCGTCATCCTCAAGCAGTCCGTCCGCGAGTCGGACGTCGTGGCCCGCACTGGCGGGGAGGAGTTCAGCATCCTGCTGCCAAAGGCCGGGCCCGAACAGGCCGCGAGCCTGGCCCAGCGAGTGCGCGAAGCGGTGGCCCAGCGGCAGTTCAACACCTACGGGCGTACCATCCGCATCACGACGTCCGTGGGGTTGGCGACCTATCCCAACGACGCGGAGATAACCGAGCCGGACATGCTGGCGTACCTGGCCGACCAGGCGCTTCTGATGGCCAAGGAGACCGGGCGCGACCGCGTGACGGCCCTGTGCGATGTGCCGATGCCGACCAGAAACCGCTGGCGGATGCGATACGAACAGACGGACCTTACCGGCCAGGAGATGGCGCCATGCCCACAAGACCTTGCGACAAATCAGCGGCAAGCGTCCAGATAGCACCGGCGGCGGCCCCGCCCAAGGCGGTCACCGCCCGCTGCGCGGCGGCAATGGCCCAAGCGACGCGTCGTGATCCAGCGGCTCCAGCGGACAGCCCGGGCAGCGGGCTCTCGGACGGCAGAAGTGTTTGCCGACTGCTACGAGTTGTGCATGATAGTCGTTGTACAGCCCAGTCCGTGGCGGTACGTGTGATTCGAACAACGACTTGATCGCCTCGTAGCCGTCGCGCGGCGAGATCAGGCCGTGGCGCAGGCATATCCGCCGCGTGTAGGCGTCGACCACGAACGTGCATTTGCCCGCGGCGTAGAGGATCATGCTGTCGGCCGTCTCGGGGCCGATGCCGTTTATGCCCAGCAACTGCTCCCGCAGGCGCAGCTTCGGCAAGGCCAGAAGGCTCTCTATGCAGCTGCCGTGGCGGTCCGTCACGTGGGAGATGAAGTTCTTCAGCCGCCGGGCTTTGACGTTGAAATACCCGGCCGGGCGGATCAACTCCGCCAGCCGGGCAGGCGGCATCTTCGCCAGCACGTCAACCCGCATCGCCCCGGCCGCGTCGAGCCTGTCCAGGGCCTTTTCGACATTCCCCCAGTTGGTGTTCTGCGTAAGTATTGCTCCCAGACATATTTCCAGCTTACGGTCGTGCGGGGCAAGGTGGGCCCTTGCGGGCCACCAATGCCGCGGGCCAAAGCGTAAGAGCATCGCTTCGTACATCGCCGTAAGTGTTTTGCGCAAATGGTCCATGTGCTTTCAGAAGAAGTCGGAAGTCAGAAGTCAGAAGTCAGAAGTCAGAAGTCGGAAGTCAGAAGTCAGAAGTC
>CAYOBS010000198.1:0-7294 GCA_964402305.1 uncultured Planctomycetaceae bacterium
CTCTGTGGTAATCCTTTTCGTCGCGGGCTGCCGATCCCGCCAGGTGAGTCGGCGGCTGCGGGCTAGCCAGGTTGCCTGCGGAAGAAACTGCCTGGCTGGAGAACTTCTCATGTCACAAGCCGAAGAATTGCTGCGCGAGGGCAAGATCGAAGAGGCGTTGGCCAAGCTCCAGGACCAGGTCCGCAACGACCCAGCCAAGCCCGAATTGAGAATGTTCCTCTTCCAGTTGCTCAGCGTCGTGGGCAACTGGCCTCGCGCGCTGACGCAACTCAACGTCGCCGCCGAACTCGACGGCGAGAAGATGCTCATCGCGGCGATCTGCCGCCCGGCGCTTGAGTCCGAGGCCTTTCGCTCGGCCGTGTTCGAGGGAAAGAAAACCCCGCTTGTTCTCGGCGAACCCGAGCAGTGGGTGAGCCTGATGATCCAGGCCAACGAGCTGCTGGCGAGCGGTGAGCTTTTAGCCGCCGCCAAGCTGCGGGAGCAGGCGTTCGAGGCCGCCCCGGCGGTATCGGGCAAGATTAACGGCCACGATTTCGCCTGGCTGGCGGACGCGGACACCAGGCTGGGGCCGATCCTCGAGGCGGTCATCGACTACAAGTATTTCTGGATTCCGCTGACGCGCGTCAAGGCGGTTCGTATCGAGGAGCCCAAGGCCCTTCGCAACGTTGTCTGGGCCGAGGCGCAGTTCACGTGGACCAACGGCGGGCAGGCGCCGGGGCTGATCCCGACCCGCTACGCGGGCAGCGAACTCTCCGGCGACAGTGCCCTTCGGCTTGGTCGCCAGACAAGCTGGAAGGAGCTCGACGGCGGGCACTTTGTCGGCCTCGGCCAGCGGATGCTGGCGACGGACCGCGGCGAGTATCCGCTGCTGGATATCCGCTCGATCATCCTGGACAACGAGATGACCACTGCCGCCGGCGAGCAGGCCGGGCAGGGCCAGGAAACGCCGGAAAGGGAGCCGGCAGATGGCTGACCTCACCCCAGCCGAACGCCTCCAGCCGTGCCTGCTGGACCGGCTGACGGATGAGCATCCCGACGAAGTCAAGGAAAGCCGGGACCAGCGGATCGTGTCGCTCAGGCGATACAGGGCGGGCGTTCTGCGGGACCTGGACTGGCTGCTGAACACCGGCTTGTACGGAGCGGCGGAGGACCTTGCGGAGTTTGACTTCGTCCGCAAATCCGTGCTGAACTACGGAATTACGGACCTGTGCGGCATGACGGCGTCGGGGCTCAACCCCCTGGAGTTCGAGCGCCGGCTGCTCGATGCCATCCGCACCTTCGAGCCGCGGATCCTGCCTGACACGCTGTCGATCCGCGTCCAGGCCGTGGCCGGGCAGATGGACCACAACGCCATGTCGTTCGTGATCTCGGGCGACCTCTGGGCTCTGCCCACGCCCGACCCGCTGTTCGTGCGGACCGAGCTCGATCTCGACACCGGGCAGTGCGAGTTGAAGGACCGGCCCAATGGATAAGCGCCTGCTGAGGTATTACAACCGGGAGCTCCAGCATCTCCGCGAGATGGGCGGGGAGTTCGCTCGCGAGTTTCCAAAGATTGCAGGCAGGCTCTCGCTGGATGCCGTGGCGTGCGCGGACCCATACGTCGAACGACTGCTCGAGGGCTTCGCGCTTCTGGCCGCCAGAGTGCAGTTGAAGCTCGACTCGGAGTTCCCGCGGTTCACCCAGTCGATGCTCGACACGATATACCCGCACTACCTCACCCCGACGCCCTCGATGGCCGTCGTGCAGTTCCACCCGGATCTGACCGAGGGCGGCCTGGCCGACGGGTCGGTCATCCCCCGCGGCACGGTCCTTCGCGGGCAACTCGGCAAGGGCGAGCAGACGGCCTGCGAATACCGCACCGCCCACGACGTGACGCTGCTGCCGCTCCAGATCGTCGAGGCGCAATACTACACCCGCGAGCTTGCCTCGCTGGAGGTGCCGGCCGGTATCGAGGCAAGGGCGGGCATCCGCATCCGCCTGCAATGCACGGCGGGGCTTACCATCGGCGAGGTTAACTTTTCGAAGCTCACGCTGTTTCTCAAGGGCGGGGACCAGACGGCCCACCGGATCTACGAGCAGCTCTTCGGCCACCTGAAGGGCGTGCTGGTTCAGTCGGTCACTCGCCCGCTGGGCTGGCAGAAGATCCTGCCCGCCTCCCGCCTGAGGCGCGTCGGCTTCGACAACTCCGAGGCCCTGCTGCCCTACGACGCCAGGAGTTTCCACGGCTACAGGCTGCTGCACGAGTATTTCGCGTTCCCCGAACGGTATATGTTCGCCGAGTTGGCGGGCCTGTCGGACGCGACGAGCGGTCGGGAGGACACGATGATGGACGTGGTCCTGCTGACCGACGAGGCCGACCTCGAACTCCAGGGCATGGTCGATCCGTCGCGGCTGCAGTTGTTCTGCGCGCCGGCGATAAACCTGTTTCCCAAGCGGGCGGACCGTATCCACCTGGAGGACCGGCACTCGGAGTTTCACGTCGTGCCGGACCGCACCCGCCCGCAGGACTTCGAGGTCTACAGCGTGCGCGGCGTAACCGGCTACGGCTCGCGGGCCGATGAGGAGGTCGAGTTCCAGTCGTTCTATTCGGCGACGGACCTGGATGCCGGCGGCGCGGCGGGAACTTATTTCATCGCCCACCGGGTGCCCCGCACGGCCTCGGCGAAGGAGCAGTTGTACGGGCGGCGGAGCAGCTACGCCGGCAGCGAGATTTTCATTTCCATCGTGGACGCCAAGGCTGCGCCGTTCAGCCCGGACCTTCGCCAGCTCGGCGTGGACACGCTTTGCAGCAACCGGGACCTGCCGCTCCAGATGGCGGTCGGGCGCGGGCGGACGGACTTCACGCTGGACATCAGCGCGCCGGTCGAGGAGGTCCGCTGCGTGGCCGGGCCCACGCCGCCGAAACCGTCGCACAGCGAGGGCGAGGTCGCCTGGCGGGCGGTAAGCCACCTGTCGCTCAACTACCTCTCGCTGGTGGACACGCCCGACCACGGCGCCGCCGGCCTGCGCGACCTGCTGAAGCTTTATGGCGACTCATCCGACCCGGCCGTGCGAAAACAGATCGACGGCCTCAAGAATATCGAACACCGCCCGGTGACCCGCCGCGTTCAGACGGCCGGGCCGGTGGCGTTCGCCCGCGGGCTGGAGGTGTCGGTGACGTTCGACGAGGACGCCTTCGAGGGCGCAAGCGCCTTCTTGCTCGGGGCGGTGCTGGAGAGATTTTTCGCCAAGTACGTGTCCATAAACTCATTCACGGAGACGGTCGTCGGCACCGTCAGCCGCGGGAAGATAATGCGATGGTCGGCCAGAGTGGGACAGAGGCACGTTCTTTAGAGGACGAGCTGCGCGAGCTTGTCAAGCGGCTCCATGACGAGCCGTACCGCTTTGATTTTTTCATGGCGGTCCGCCGGCTGGAGAACCTGTTTCCAGACAAGCCCCGCGTCGGGCATTCCAAGCGCCCGCAGGAGGACCCGGTCCGGTTCTGCCAGGAGGCCTCGCTGACGTTTGCGCCCCGGACGATCTCGTCGTTCGGCTCGGACGTCGGCTCGCGGTCGCCGCGGATGAGCGTGAACTTCCTGGGCCTGCTGGGTCCCAACGGCCCGCTGCCGCTGCACATCACGCAATACATCCGGGACCGCGTCCGCAACCACGGCGACCAGGCGATGTCGCGGTTCCTGGACATCTTCCATCACCGGATGGTGTCGCTGTTCTACCGCGCATGGTCGGCCAGCCAGCAGACCGTGCAGTACGAGCGCGGCGAGGATGACCACTACGCGCGGTACATTGGCGGCATGTTCGGCATCGGCATGGAAAGCCTGCGGCGCCGCGACGCCGTGCCGGACGAGGCCAAGCTGCACTTCTCGGGCCATCTCACCTGCCAGACGCGCCACCCCGAGGGTCTGGCGGCCCTGCTCCAGGACTTCTACGGCCTGCCGGTGAAACTGGTGGAATTCGTCGGGCAATGGCTGGATGTGCCGAACGACTGCCGGTGCCGGCTGGGCGAGTCGCCCGCCACCGGAAGCCTGGGGATCAACACCATCGTCGGCGCGAGGATGTGGGAATGCCAGCAGCGGTTCCGCCTCCGCTTCGGGCCAATGAGCCTGGAGGTCTACCAGCGCCTGCTGCCCGGCGGGCAAAGCCTTCGCCGGCTGATAGCGTGGGTGAAAAACTACACCGCCGACGAGCTGACGTGGGAAGTGCAGTTGATCCTCCTGGAAAAGGAGGTCCCGCCGCTGAAGCTCGGCGCCATCGGCCAGCTCGGCTGGACCACGTGGCTGACCAGCAAGCCCCTTGGCCGCGACGCCGACGACCTGGTTCTCCAGCCGGCGCAGGCGGAAGGGCTGTAAGATCAAGATCCAAACTCGAAATACGCAATACGAAACCAACACCAAAACCGTCCAGGAACATAAAACATAAAAGGAGTCGACCATGGCAGAGATCAGTCGCGCAGCGTTGTTCGGAAAGCTAAACAGTCTGTGCTACAAGTCCATCGAGAGCGCCACCGTGTTCTGCAAGCTGCGGGGCAACCCGTATGTGGAACTGGTGCATTGGATCAAGCAGATATTCGAGTTGCAGGACAGCGACCTGCACCGCATCGCCAGGCACTTCGAATTGAACCCGTCGCACCTTGCCAAGGACTTGACGGCCGCGCTGGACAGGCTCCAGCGAGGCGCGACGAGCATTTCGGACCTCTCGGCCCACATGGAGGAGACGACCGAGCAGGCGTGGACGTACGCGACGCTGATGCTGGGCGAGTACCGCGTCCGCAGCGGGCACCTGATGATTGCGCTGCTCAAGACCAAGAATCTGCGGGGCATACTGTTTGGCATCTCGAAGGAGTTCGAGAGGATCAAGGTCGAGGAGCTGACGGACAAGTTCAACAAGATTGTCGGCGGCTCGGTCGAGGACAACCTGGCCGCCTCTGACGGCACGAGCGTCGGCGGCGGGGCCGCGCCGGGCGAGGCCAGCGGGGCGATGGCGCCGGCGCAGATGGGCAAGCAGGAGGCGCTCAAGAAGTTCTGCAAGGATCTCACCGAGGAAGCCCGCACGGGCAAGATGGACCCCATCGTCGGGCGCGACGGGGAGATCCGCCAGATCGTGGACATCCTCATGCGGCGGCGGCAGAACAACCCGATCCTCACCGGCGAGGCCGGCGTCGGCAAGACGGCCGTGGTCGAGGGTTTCGCCCAGCGGATCGCGGCGGGCGACGTGCCGCCATGCTTTAAGGACACCAGCTTGCTGACGCTGGACCTGGGGCTGCTCCAGGCCGGGGCGAGCATGAAGGGCGAGTTCGAGAACCGCCTGCGACAGGTCATCGAGGAGGTCCAGAGTTCCGAGAAGCCGATTATCCTGTTCATTGACGAGGCCCACACGCTGATCGGCGCCGGCGGCGCGGCCGGGCAGAACGACGCGGCCAACCTGCTCAAGCCCGCGCTGGCTCGCGGCACGTTGCGGACGATCGCGGCCACGACGTGGGCGGAGTACAAGAAGTATTTTGAGAAGGACCCGGCCCTGACTCGGCGGTTCCAGGTAATCAAGGTGGATGAGCCTTCGGAGAAGAAGTGCCTCCAGATGATGCGCAAGCTCGCCGCCGTTCAGGAAAAGCATCACAAGGTTCAGGTGCTGGACGAGGCCCTCGAGGCCTCGGTCAAGCTCTCGCACCGTTACATCCCGGGCAGGCAGCTTCCCGACAAGGCCGTCAGCCTGCTGGACACCGCCTGTGCCCGCGTCGCCATCAGCCAGCACGCCATTCCAGCCAGGATCGACGACACGCAGAAACGCATCGACGCGATGGAGTTGGAGCTCCAGATCATCCAGCGTGAGACGAACATCGGCGTCGATCACGCCGAGCACCGTGGCGAGGTCGAGCCGAAGCTTGCCGATGACCGCAAGCTGCTGGGCGAACTCAACACGCGATGGGAGGCCGAGAAGAAGGTCGTTGACAAGATCCTGGAAATCCGCGGCAAGCTCCGCCAGTCCGGCAACGGCAAGATCGAGTCCGACCCGGCCGCCGATGCCCCGCCCGCCGCGGCGGGCGAGCAGCAGACCGCGGAAAAGACCGATGCGAAGGACAAGCCCAAGGACAAGCCCAAGGGCAAGGACGAGCCTCCCGCCGCGGAGGCCATCAGTGAAGAAGACCGTAAGAAGATGTTCGCCGAGCTTAAGGACCTCCAGGCCGAACTGACGAAAATGCAGGGCGAGGACCCGCTGATTCTCCCAGCCGTGGATTACCAGGCCGTGGCGTCGGTGGTTCAGGACTGGACGGGCATTCCCGTCGGCAAGATGGTCGCCAACGAGATTCAGGCCGTGCTGAGGCTGGCCGACACGATGGAGAAACGCGTGATCGGCCAGAGACACGCGCTGGACACCATAGGAAAGCGCATTCAGACGTCGCGCGCGAGCCTGGACAACCCGGCCCGGCCCATCGGCGTGTTCTTGCTCGTTGGCCCCAGCGGCACGGGCAAGACGGAGACCGCGATGACGCTGGCCGAGAGCCTCTACGGCGGCGAGGACAACGTCATCACGATCAACATGAGCGAGTTCCAGGAGGCTCACACGGTTTCGACGCTCAAGGGTTCGCCTCCCGGATACGTCGGTTACGGCGAGGGCGGCGTGCTGACCGAGGCGGTTCGCCGCCGGCCTTACAGCATCGTGCTGCTGGACGAGGTGGAGAAGGCCCACCCGGACGTTCACGAGATTTTCTTCCAGGTCTTTGACAAGGGCTGGATGGAAGACGGCGAGGGTCGGGCCATAGACTTCAAGAACACGATCATCCTGCTGACCAGCAACGTCGGCAGCAGCCTGATAATGGACATGTGCAAGGACCCGGAACTTATGCCGGCGCCCGAAGGCGTGGCAAAGGCCATGCGCGAGCCTCTGCTGAAGGTTTTCCCGGCCGCGCTGCTGGGCAGGCTTGTGGTCGTGCCTTTCTACCCGATCAGCGACACGGTGCTGCGGAAGATCATCGAGCTCCAGATCTCGCGGATCGGCAAGCGCCTGGCCGAGAACCACAAGATCCCCTTCGAGTACGACAAGGCGGTCGTGGACCTCATCGCCAGCCGGTGTACGGAGGTTGAGAGCGGCGCCCGGGCCATCGACGCGATCCTCACGCACACCATGCTCCCGGTCATCAGTTCGGAGTTCCTCAACCGGCTGGTGGAAGGCAAGGCGATCAAGAAGGTCGCGATCAGCGTCAAGGACAGCGAGTTCGTCTACGCTTTTGAGTAGCCGGGAAAAGCCCAGAAGTCAGAAGTCAGAAGTCGGAAGTCAGAAGTCAGAAGTCAGAAGTCAGAAG
>CAYOBS010000199.1:0-7283 GCA_964402305.1 uncultured Planctomycetaceae bacterium
CGCAGATGAAAACGGTTTATCCCATCGGGACGACTCTCTATCGGCCGGGCGAGTGCTTCAACGGGTACACGCTGATTTCGGGGTCCGGCGTTGTGAAGCTGCTGGACATGAACGGGCGGACGGCCCACGCGTGGAAGGTGGACCCGGACAAGACCAGGGGCTTTATCCACCGGGCGAGGCTCATGCCGGACGGGCGGCTGATGCTGCTGTTCGGGCCGCGGAGCGACCGCCTCGGGCACGTGGCGGAGTTCGACTGGGACGGCACGCTCACGTGGGAATACACGCCCGACGGCGACCCGCATCACGATTTCTGGCCGAAGCCCGACGGCAGCGTTCTGCTGCTCTGCAAGTCGCCCGTGCCGCGCGAGGCCGTCGAGAAGATCAAGGACCCGGCCCGCCGGGCACTGACGATCTACGGCGACACGATCGTCGAGGTCTCGCGCGAAAAGCGGGTCGTGTGGCGATGGCGCCAGCACGAGCATCTGGACATCAACCTGTGCAACCCGATCCCCGCCGGCCGGGACTGGCCCGGCGGGCCTGACAACAACACCATCACCGACTGGACGCACACCAACACCGTCCAGTCGCTGCCGGAGAACCGCTGGTTCGACAAGGGCGATGAGCGGTTCAGGCCGGGCAACGTGCTGATCAGCATGCGGCAACTCGACACGATCCTTATAGTCGACCGCAAGACGGACAAGGTGGCGTGGTCGTATACCGGCACGTTCCGGGGCGGGATGTCAGGCCAGCACGAGTCGGTGATGATCGAGAAGCCGCTGCCCGGCGCGGGCAACATCCTGGTGTTCGACAACGGCGCATCGCCCCACAAGGACCTCGCCCACACCGGGCGCTCGTTCGTGATAGAGGTCGATCCGCCGGCCGGGCAGGTCGTCTGGTTCTACGAGGACGGGCACCACTTCTACAGCCCGTTCACCTCGAACTGCCAGCGGCTTGGCAACGGCAACACCCTGATCCTGGAGGCCGCGTGCCGGCGGCTCTTCGAGGTGACGCCCAAGGGCAAGATCGTCTGGGAGCACATAACAACCGATAACGCCCAGCGGGTCTACCGCTACCCCTACGACCACTGCCCGCAGGCCGCCGCGCTGCCCAGGCCCGTAGACCTGCCCGTTACCCCGCCGAAGGAACTGAGAATCCCGCCGGATGGGGACGCGGCGGAGTGAGCGGCGGCGCGGGGGGACGTGCCGGGCGTGTTGCATTTGCATACCCGTTAGGGTATAAAAATGGCACAAAAATTTTGACTTGCCGGTGACAATGGCCGAAGATACGATGTGTACGGCAATATCGTACCCGATAGGGACGCTCATGATCCTGGCCAAGGAAATCACGGACATGCGGAAGGCGGCGGGATTGACCCAGGCCCAGCTCGCGTTGCGGGCGGGCGTCGGGCTGCGTTTCGTTCGCGAGTTGGAGCAGGGCAAGCCCACCGTCCGCATGGACAAGGTCAGCCAGGTGCTCTCGCTGTTCGGCTGCGAGCTTGGCGTGAGGGCCAAACCATGACCCGCCAAGCCGATGTGTTCTACCGCAACCGCCTGGCCGGCAGGCTCACGGAACTGCCCGAGGGAGGCTATCGGTTTGTCTACGACGAGGCATACCTGCGCGACGGCGTGCCGATCTCGCTGACACTGCCTCTCCAGGCCGAGCCGCTGGAATCGCGCACGCTGTTCCCGTTCTTCGCCGGCCTGGTGCCAGAGGGATGGTATCTCCACATCGTCTCGCCCACGATCAAGGTGGATGAGCGCGACACGTTCGGCCTGCTGATAAAGACGTGCGGCGACTGCATCGGGGCCGTCAGCGTGCGGGAGGCGGGCAATGACCAGGATTGAATATGACGCCAAGACGCTGCGCGCCATGTTCGGCAAGCCGGTCAGGCCGACAATCCCCATCGCGTTGTCCGAGGTGGCCTTGCAGGCCCAGAAGCTGGCCGGCAAGCTGAGCATCTCCGGCGCCCAGCCGAAGCTCCCCGTCCGGCTCGAAGGCGGGCAATTGGTTACGGCCGCGAGCGACGGCCTGTTCATCCTCAAGCCGCAGACGCAGGAGTTTCCCGAGCTGCCGCAGAACGAATACCTCTGCATGCAACTGGGGCGGCGGTTCGGCCTGAACACGGCGCCGTGCCTTCTGCTGGAGTTGGCCGACGGCTCGCCGGCGTATCTGGTGAAGCGCTTCGACCGATTCAAGAAGGGCCGGCGCGTCGAGAAGCTCCCGTGCGAAGACATGCAGCAGATTCTCGGCGGCCCGGACAAATACGCCGGCAGCCACGAACAGATCGCCGGCGCCATCCGCCGGCACTGCACCTTCGCCCCGCTGGAATTGCAGCGGCTCTTCGAGATAACGGTGTTCAATTTCGCCATCGGCAACGGCGACGCGCACCGCAAGAACTTCTCTCTGCTGACGCGGGAGGATGGGAACGTTGCCTTGAGTCCGGCCTACGACCTGGTCTCATCCAGGCTGGCGATCCCGGAAGAAACCGACGAAATGGCTTTGGCCGTCAATGGCAGGCGGAACCGCCTGAAGCGCGGCGACTTCCTGGCCTTCGCCGATGGCCTGGGGATTGCCCGGACCTACGCCGAAGCGAGATTGGCGGACCTGCCGGGCCTTGCCGGCGGCTTCGAGCGGATGATTGCCGATTCGACCCTCAGCGCCCCGCTCCGTCAGCGCCTGATGGGCATTCTGACGGCTCGCCTCGATTGCCTGCGGTAGCTATGAAGCCGCCAGGTCCTTCTTGCGTAGCACGGGCATCTTGCCCGTGAGTCGCAGGGGCATCCTGCCCCTGCAAACTCCGGAAACTCCGCTGATACCACGGGCGGGACGCCCGTGGGACTCATGGCCAAGATGGCCATGCCACGAAGTCGCGACTTAAGAACCCGCCAGGGCCTTTTTGTGGCACTCGATGAGGTAATCCCGCGCCGTCGCCAATCCCTTGGTCATCTCTTCCGGGCCGGGATGGCCGTGCATGAAGGGGTTGACGTACTCGGCGTAGCCCGCCTTTGCCAGGGCGGCGATCCAGGGCGTGAAGTCGGCCGGGCCGACGCCGGGCAGTTGCTTGGTGCCCGCGCCGTTCTGCCAGGCGTAGAAGAACAGCAGTTGCTTGCCGGCAACTGCGATGACATCCTCGACCGGGATTTTCGCGGCCTGGAGGTGATACGGCGCCAAGGCGATCCCCAGTCGCGGATTCGTGTTCAGTTCGACGAACGCCTTGAAGGAGTCCTTGGAATTGAGCAGGCTGTTGTCATGGTTCTCGACGGCGATGCGCGTGTTGAACTTCTCAGCCAGTTCCAGTTGCGGCTTGAGCTCTTCCAGAAAGGCCTTCATCTCGGCGGCGAGGTCCTTGACCTTGCCGTATCGCGCCTCTCGGACGGCCAGGCCTCCGCCGGCCTTGCCGAGCAACTCGGCAAACCGGGGATATCCGGCGTTGGGCCCGACGTTGTAGCAGGTGAACGCGTAGAGCTTGAGCTTATTCTTGGCGAGCAGGTCCTTTAGGCCCTCGGGGCCCAGGCGCTTCTCGATGTCGTCGAGGTGCGGGCATCCGAAGCCCGCGGGCCAGAAGTCGACCGCGGCGAAGCCCAGCGCGGCGATCTGTTCACACGCCTTTTCCACGGACAAGGAACTGAACTGCACGGTCGAGGTGGACATTCGCATTGGCCAGGGCGCCTTCTCGCCGGTAGCGGCCTGGGCGGCGTCGGCCCGCGCCGACAGCGTGCCGGCCAGGGCTGCCCCGGCCAAGGCTGCGCTGGAGTGTTGGAGAAACGCGCGCCGTGAGAGTTGTTTGTCGTGCATGACTCACCAGACCTTCCATTTTTCGCGGAACGGGCGGATGAGCATCTTCTCGGCCTCCGCATCGTTGACGATCTTCTCTTTCTTGGGGTCCCACTGGATCTCGCGTCCCGTAATCGCCGCGATGGTCGCCAACTGGGTGATCGCGTCGCAGCGGATGGCCATCTCCACCGGGCACATGGTTTCCTTCCGCGACTTGACGCAGTCGATGAAGTTGCGGTTGTGTTCCGGCGAGATCGGCAGGATTTCATCGGCGGCTTTGAACTCCTGTTTCCAGAGCGCCTTATTGCTGGTGGCCCAGCCTTCGGCGTCGCTGATCCAGCCTTCGGAGCCGTGGAAGATCACGCCGTCGCCGGGGTGCCAACCGGAAAACATCCCGCCGACGGCCGTCTTGGTGGTGCGATAGTCCATGAAATGCAGTTTCACGCCGTTGGGGTAGTCGCACATCACATCCCATTTTTCCAGCGTTCGGAAAATGCCCTCCTTGGGCACGCTGCCGGTCCCCTTGTAGCGGATCGGGCTGGTGTCGTCGCTCTTGTTGGCCCACTGGGCGAGCCCGAGCTCGTGGATGGCGCAGCCGGCAATGAAGCCCAGCGACGTCTCGGGGCAATGGAAGCCGCCCCAGCGGGTGCAGCGGTCGACCGTGTACGGAACCATCGGCGAAGGCCCCTGCCAGGCGTCGAAGTCGAAACCCTCGGGCACCGGGGCCTCGACGGACGAGCCGTACGGCTTGACGGCGTACTGATCCACATCGTGCGACACGTCGCGGCTCCACAGGTCGATCCGCTCGAGCTTGCCGATGTAGCCGTTGCGAATGAGCTGCACCATCAGCCGGTATCGTCCCTCGCTGCGGTACTGCGTGCCGAACTGGAAGACCCGCTTGTTCTTGTTGATCGTGTCGCGAAGCAGCCCGGTCAGGCCGAAATCCAGGCCCAGCGGCTTCTGGCAGTAGACATCCTTGCCGGCCTTGGCGGCGGCGATGGACATTGGCATGTGCCAGTTGTCGTGCGCGGCGACGATCACGGCGTCCACGTCTTTGCTGGCCAGCAGTTCGCGGAAATCGGCATACACCTTGGTGCTGTTGGGGTCGTCGTAGATCTTGCCGTAGGCCGCCGCCATGGATTCCCGCCGTCTCTTGTAGGCGTCGCAGACGGCCACGACCCGCACATCCTGCATTTCCTTGAGATTGTTCTTGTGATAGTAATCGGCGATGCTGCCGCAGCCGATCTGCCCGATGTTGACGCGGTTGCTCGGCGCGTCGGCGCCGAACACCGGTGTGGTGATGACATACGGCGCCGCGGCAAAGGCTGCACCGCAGGCAAGGCTTCGCTTGAGGAACGCCCGTCGCCCGATGGCGGAGGCGGCGGAGGCGGCGGCATTCTTACGGTCGCGTGGTCCAGCCATGACTTATCTCCTGTCTAGAATGTTCAGAAGTTCGATGAACGGATTATACACCCGACCAGGGCAGGGTCAAACAAGTAAAGAGACGCGTGCCTGAGCGTGGCCGGGGTTTGCGGAACGGCTTGTGCTGCTCGACAGGCCGGCGGCGACGGCAGTGCCCGGGCGGCGGTGGGGCGGGGTGTTCTTCTTGCAGGCGGTCCGCGTTCGAGTCCGGCCAGGATGTTCTCCCAAGGCTCTTACGGATCCCAGTACTCCCGGGTGTTCTCGGGGTCGTTGGGATTGATGGCCCCGGGGCTCATGAGTTGCACGCTCCCGTCGGCGAAGAGCGTGTTGATCTTTCCGAAGTGCCTGGCGAACGTCGGCGGGGCCTTTGGATCCGGCGGTTTGGGGTCCCAGTAGTGCAGGTGTTCGGTGCGGTCCGTGCCCTCGTCGTAGGCGGAGCCGACGGCGATCGACCGCTCGTAGTCCATGGCCAGGAGCTTCCGCCTGGCAGGGAGGATCTTGGCCGACATGGAGTTGATGCCGTAGCTCGTCTTGCCGCCGAAGTATGGGACCGAAGTCTTCGCCCCCAAAGGCAGCTCGGGGAGGAGAACCTTTCTGTCGGGGTCCTTCTTGCAGAAGATGAAGTTCGCGCCCGACGCGCGAACCATGACGGTGAACTGGATATCCGAGTCGGTGTAGTGCGCTTCGAGGACCACGTCGTAGAAGTCCTGGTCTCCCCCCCTGAGGTCCTCGAAGGTGAAGTACGTGGTGTAGGGGTCGCTGTCCTCGACGTACCCCGTACTCAGGTAGACGTATTTGTAGGGAGTGGTTATTCCCTCTCCGGAGACCTTCAGGTACTCCCTGTACTGGGTTGTGGACATCTTCCAGATCCATTCGTTGGCGCCCCCCTGATCCAGGTACACATCCCACAAGAAGGTGCCCCGCGCCCACACCTCGATGCAGATGCCTTTGAGCCACCCGCCGGGATCGGGCGCCGGTTCGCCGTCTTCCGGGCAGATGAAGACGCTCTTGTCGTCCGACACGAAGCTCCTCAGCGCGTTCTGCCAGCCAAACGGGGGCACCTGGCCACGCAATCCGGCGCCCATGCTCGCGGTCCGGGTCGCGCAGGCCTGCCCGATCTTCTCCAGGTGCAGGGCGCACTCCACCCGCCGCTGAGTCGCGACGACCCCCCTCAAAGACGGCAGGATCAACGCCACGAGCAGCACGATGATGCCCATGACGGTGATCAGCTCCACCAACGTAAAAGCACGCCTTTTCAGCAGGCTCATATTCTCATCCTTTCGCTTTTTTCAGCTTGGCGAAACGTTCGTAGAACTGAGGCCACCACTTGCGGATCTTCTGGATCACCTCGTCGCGGCGGTCGGGGGGGTCGTTGGCCCGGTAACCGAAGTCGACGATAATGATCTGTCTCAGGGCGACCCCGGCGCGTGCCCGCAGGAGGTCCGAGGAGTCCTCCATGGCGTCGATGATGGCCGGTCCGGCGTCCCAGTGCCTCATTTCCCCGAGGCGTTCGGCCGCGGTGGCGCGCACTTCGGCCTGCTCGTTGGGATTTAGCAGCACGTCGATCAGGAATTGCGGATCACCTTCCCGCCCCAGTCGCCCGACGCCGCCCACGGCGGCGTGCCGCACCTTCCAGTCCGGGTCGGCGGCCGCCTTCTTGAGCTGAGGCAGGTACTCGGGCTTCATCTGGACCGCGATGCGGACCACCTCGCCGCGGCGAGCCGCCACCTCGAATTGCTCCGGGGTGTTCTTGCTACCGGGGGCGGGTTCGATGCCGGGGCCAGGCCGATTGGCGGAATGACCCACGCCGCCGCCGGACTCCCTCGAGGCTGGCCCGCCACGCACCGCGAAGTATACCACGGCCAGGGCCGCCGCCAAGCCTATCAGCAGGAGCAGACGCTTCTTGTCTCTCAGCATCGGATAGGGCCTTTTCTATACATATTTCCCAACTGACCGGCCGGACTCCGCTGTCGGGCCTGACTACTCATATTATACCACAATACCCCCCCCCGGAACTGCGTCAACACCTATTTGACTCAAACTTCCCGGTTTTTTTTCGGCAGTTTTTTGGGGGAGGGAATGGCTTC
>CAYOBS010000200.1:0-7196 GCA_964402305.1 uncultured Planctomycetaceae bacterium
GATTTATTATCGTTACGCTGCTGCATCATGAACCATGTGGCGTTGTAGTACTACTTCTACTACTTACTCAAACTGGCCGATTTCGAAAGCCCAGAATGGGCGATCCCGGCGCGCCGGGATAGCCGGGGGCGTAAGCCCCCGGAAACAATGTGTTTAGAACAAGAGCCCCGAAGGGGCGACAGAAAGACGCACCACAAGCAGAGCGGCATGTTTGTTCTGTCGCCCCTTCAGGGCTCATTTATGTAACTGGCTGTGTTCCTGGGGCTTACGCCCCCGGCTAAATACTGTCGGCCCTCCGGGCCTGCCGAACCGGTCAGTTTGAGTACTTATACTTGCTTCCTATGACCGAAACAACCACCAGGCTGGCTCCATCGCCCACGGGTGCCCTTCATCTGGGCAACCTGCGGACGTTCCTGGCCAATTACCTGCTGGCCCGGCAGCGAGGCTGGAAGGTGCTCATGCGCGTCGAGGATATCGACGGCCCGCGCATAAAGCCCGGTGTGGCTGAGGAAATGCTGGCCGAGCTGCGGTGGCTGGGCCTGGACTGGTCCGAGCCGGCGGTATGGCAGTCGCGGCGCATGGGGCAGTACGAGTCGGCCCTGGCCAGGCTGGCGGCCATGGGGGCCGCCTATCCCTGCGCGTGCAGCCGCAAGGACGCCCTCATGGCCTCCGGGGCGCCGCACGCGGAGGATGGCGCGGGGGCATATCCCGGCACCTGCCGTGGGGTCTACGCCTCTGCCGCGGATGCCTCGGCCGCCGCGGGCAGGCCGGCGGCGTGGCGGGTGAGAGTCCCGGCCGATACGATTACGGTGGCGGACCGGTTCGCCGGGCCGCGACAGTTCGACCTTGCGCGGACGTGCGGGGACTTCGTGGTCTATCGTGGCGAGGGTTTGCCGGCCTACAAGTTGGCGGTGGTCGTCGACGATGCCGAGGCCGGCGTGGACGCCATCGTCCGCGGCGAAGACCTGCTGGAGTCCGCCGCGAGGCAGATTCACCTACGCCGGCTGCTGGGGCTGGGGCCGGAGCCGGCGTACTGGCACCTGCCGCTGGTGGTCGGCCCCGACGGGCGCCGCCTGGCCAAGCGGCACGGCGACACCCGCCTTGCCACGTATCGGCAGGCCGGCGCCACGCCACAGCGGGTCCTGGGCCTGCTGGCGGCCTGGAGCGGCGCGATAGACCGGCCGCGGGAAATATCGATGGAAGACCTGCTCGGGCGTTTCGACCTCGACCGCCTGCCGCACGCGCCGGCGGTCTTCACCGATGCCGACGATAGGTTCCTGCGCGGACGGTAGCGGCGCTGCCGTTGTGCGATGGCTCACTTCGGCTTGCCGAGCTGGCTGTTGATGTACTTGATGTGCTGCTTGAGGTCCTTGAGAATAACCTGGTCAATGGGGCTGTCTCGTTCGACGTCACCGGCCGGAAGCTCCCGCATCAGTTGCTCGAAGGACTGCTTGGCGGAGCGATAGCTCCTGGCCTTTTCGTACTTCCAGGCCGTCTCGTACTTCTCGCGCACCATCGCGTCAAGCTCGCGTGAGGCCGCTAACGCCGCGCGCTCGTACTGGACGAGAGGATAGGTTATGCTCTGGCTGTAGGCGCGGTACAACTTGAATTGCCTGACGCATCTATAGAGCTCGCCCGGGCGGCTCCACAGGAGGTCCTTGTTAAAATAGCTTCGCACGGCGAGGTCGAGCGCCTGGGCAGCCTTGGTGGGGCTTGGGGGGCGCTGGATCGGCGCGTCCAGGGCGGCGGTGATTTGCTCGGCCGTCAGGCGGGACAACGAGGGCCGCCCGTCGTCAGGGGGGACCTCCTTGAGCATCAGGGCGGCCCCGAAGCCAACCATGCCCAGCAGCACCACCGACAGCAGGATGACCTTGAGGTTCTTGCTTCCCTTCTCAGCCGGGCCGCCCATGCCGTCTTCTTCCAGGGGCTGGGCGGGCTGCCCGGCGGCCTTTCCGGCGGATTTTGCTTTCCCTGTCGGCACCGGCGGCTTGGGCTGCTCGCCGGCGGGGGCGCCGGCGGCCGCCGCGGAGGCCTGGGCTGCCTCGGGGCGCAGCTTGCCGGCCTGGGCCTTTGTTGCGGCCGGCCTGGCCTGGGCCGGGGGATTGGCCTGGCGCCAGTCCGCAAGTGCCTCTTCCGGGTCGTCGCCCGGCGCGACGTAGAGTATTTTCGTCTCCAGGCCGACGCCCATCACGTCGCCGGTGTCCAGCAGGACCTTCTTGTCCTTCTTGTACCGCTTGCCGTTGATCAGCGTGCCGTTGGCGGAGAGGTTCTCCATCACCCAGCCGTCGCGGGTCAACTGGAACCGCACGTGCTCCCTGGAGATCGCCTCCTCGATGAGCTTGACGTCCGCGCTTGGGCTTCGCCCAAGGACGACGGTGCCGGTCATGAGCACCGCGCGCTCGCCCTGCTGCGGGCCGGAAACGAAAATAAGTTCAGGCATCGCCGAAACCATCAGAACAGGCCTCTCTGAATGATCCGCAGAATCGCCGGGCCGAAAATCGCGATCACCACCGCGATGAGGATAAGCAGGCTTGGCACCAGTATTCGGACGCTGGCGACGGCTGCGGCGTTCTCGGCCCGCACCGACCGGTGGAGCCGAAGCAGGCTCGCCTGCTGGTGGAGGACCTCGCCCAGCGGCGTGCCGAGTTCCTCGGCCTGGATGACGCTGGCGACAATGCTCCGCAGGCTGTCCAGGGGGATTCGGTCGGCCAGGTTCCGCAGTGCCTTGCGGCGGGTGGTGCCGAGGTCCATCTCGGCCAGCATGGTCTTGAGCTCGACGTTGAACGGGTCGTCGGTTTCCTCGCGGACGACGGTCATGGCGGCCTCGGTGAACGTGGCGCCGGCGCCCATGGCCAGGCTTATGAGGTCCAGCGAGTACGGCACGCGTTTGGAGATCAGGCGGATGCGTTTGTCGGCCCGGTTGTAGAGCTGGTAGACCGTCATGACGATCCCCACGCCCAGGCCCGCCAGGAAGATCATCACGCTGAAGGACCGCATCACCGTCAGGAAGCACGTCTCCAGGAGCAGGCCCAGCAAGGTCCCCGACGCCAGCGACAGCGCCAGGTACTCCTCCGGCGTGTAGTACTCCGGGTTGCCGGCGGCGACAAGCTTGCCGCGAACCCAGGCCTTGACCTTGGGAAGATTCATCCGGTAGGTGAGCGTCAGCAGCAGCCACATAAGGTGCTTGATGACGCCGCTCTCGAAGACCGTCTTGCGGTCGCTGTGGCCTGTGGCAAGGGCGGCCTCACGCTGGGGCGAGAGCCTCGCCTGGGCGGACTGGCCGAAGATGGAGTAGATGAGCATCGCCACGTCGGCCAGGATGAGCACCGAGAGGATCACGTCCCAGGCGTCGATCATCTGCCAGAACGTCTGGGCGGGCGCCATGTCGGGCGTATCGACAGACCCGGCGTTGACCTGCGCCAGTTGCGCCCCGGCCGCCAGGACCGCGGCAAACGTGTTTTGAATGATCCGGATCATGTCAGATATCGATCGCGATAACCTTGCGAATCCACAGGAAGCCCAGGAACGTCAGCAGCGCCATCGAGCCCAGCAGGACGTTGCCGACAGGCTCGGTAAAGAGCATCTTCACGCCGCCGGCGTCTATGAAATACATGATGGTCAGGATGACCGCCGGCATGACCGCCAGCCAGCGGGCGGTGGCCCGGCCCTGGGCGGTAAGCGTCTGGACGCGGCCCTCAAGCCGCTGAATCTCGCGGATGCTCTCGGCGATCCGGTCGAGCGTCTCGCCAAGGTCGCCGCCGCGTTCGCGGTGGGTCTGCAAGGCCGCGAAAAGCAGGCGGAAGTCGGCCGAGCCGATCCGGTCCGCGGCGTTGCGCATCGCCTCCTCCAGCGAGATTCCGTACTCGTACTCGCGCGTGAGGTGGCGGAATTCCTGTCTCAGCGGGTTGGGCCCGTCGCGGGCGACCAGCGCCAGCGACTGGGTAAGGTTCAGCCCCGCCCGGACGCCGCTGGCGAGCGTCTGCACGCCGCCGACAAGCTGCTCTTCGAGCTTCTTGAGCCTGCGGCTGCGCAGGTAGCGGATCATCGCGTGCGGAAGCATCGCTCCCAGCAGGCCCAGCGGCAGCACGCCCCAGACCGACCGCGTAAGCGCGTAGCCCATGAAGCCCAGCACGACGATGACCATGCCCGTGACGATCGTCACCATCCGCGGCGGCACGTCCAGCAGCAGCGCCCGGCGGAAGATGAGGTCGTACTCCCGCTCGCGCCGGCGCATGAGTTCCCTCAGCGGCGCCCAGCCGACGTATGCCGCCGCGACCGCCAGCACGAACATCACGATGCTGACGAACACCTGGAACCTGTCGAATTGCGAAGCCTGCACCGCGGCCAGAATCATGTGAAGACCCCCACGTCCAGGAAGCCGCTGTCGATCAGGTCCTGCGCGAAAGCGGGGATGTAGCCTGTATGGCGCAGCGACGTCTCATCGCCCTTGCGGGCCTTGAGCATCGGCAGCAGGAAGATGTCCTCGGTAATCACCTTCTCCGTATCGGGATCGATGCCGACGATCTCCGTGACGTGCGTGACGCGCCGCAGCCCGTTGGGAAGCCTCGATATCTGCACGATCAGGTCCAGCGCCGCCACGGCCTGCTCGCGAATCGCCCGCACGGGCATCTCCACCGCCATCAGGACCATCGTCTCCAGCCGCATCATCGTGTCGGCCGGGTTGTTGGCGTGGATCGTCGTCAGCGACCCGTCGTGCCCGGTGTTCATCGCCTGGAGCATGTCCAGGGCCTCCGGGCCGCGGCACTCGCCGACGATCAGCCGGTCGGGCCTCATCCGCAGGGCGTTCTTGACCAGGTCGCGGATCGTGTAGGCGCCCTTGCCCTCGATGTTGGCCGGACGGGTCTCCAGGCGGACGAGGTGCTCCTGACCGAGCTGGAGCTCGGCCGAGTCCTCGATGGTGACTATCCGCTCGCCGTCCGGGATGAAGCTGCTAAGAACGTTCAGCGTGGTGGTCTTTCCGCTGCCGGTCCCGCCGGAAATGATGATGTTCTTGCGCCCCAGAACGCAGGCCTGGAGGAAACGGGCGACCTGCTCCGTGACGGTGCCGCGCTCGATGAGGTCGTCGATGGTGAAGGGGATCCGCGCGAACTTGCGGATGGTCAGCGTCGGGCCGGACAAGCTCAGCGGGTTGATGATCGCGTTGACGCGGCTGCCGTCGGGCAGGCGGGCGTCAACCAGCGGCGTCGACCGGTCGATCCGCCGCCCGACGGGTGTGATGATCCGCTCGATGATGCTCTGGACTATTTCGTCGGAGAAGAAGCTCCGCCCGGTGTTCTGGATCGTGCCTTCCTTCTCGATGTATATCTTGTCGCGCCCGATGACCATGATCTCGTTGATGTTGGGCATCTCCAGCAGGTCCTGGAGCGGCCCGTAGCCGACGACGACGTCCTCGATCTCCTTCGAGAGCATCCGCCGGCTGACGTACTGGCGAAGCTCCGGGCTGATCCTGGCGCTCGCTCGCTGCATCTGGGCGTCCCAGTCCTTCTCGACGGTCTGGATGTCTTCCTTGAGCGAGTGAGGCCGCAGGCGAAGCGGGAAGAAGCTCACGATGTCGCCGACGATCCGGGTGATGGCCTCCTCGTGCTTGTTGTCGAGGATGTCGGAGTTCTCGAATCCGTAGCTGTACATGAGCTTGCCGGTGGCCCGGCGGGCGAGTTCGGTCACCACGGCCCGCCAGAGGAAGTCCCGCACGAGGTGGCGGGACATTTCCTCATCGACCTGGTCGTAGTGCTTGTCGATGATGTCCGACAGGTGGCGTTTGATCAGGGCGACGAGTTTGTCGTCCGTCACGCCGGACTGGCCCGTCACGCGGAGGTTGAGCCGCTCCAGAAGCTCGGCGTGCATCTTCTGTTCGAGTTCCATTACCCGCCTGCGGGGCGTGACGGCCCTGTCGGCCACGGAAATCCGCCTCTGCGACGGCTCCATCATGTAGAGGCTGAACTCGCCGATGTGTATCTCGTCGCCGTAGTCGATCTTGCCGCGCTGCTTGTAGGCGATGAGCTTGTTGGCGACGCTCGTGCCGTTTATGCCGAGCGACTCCAGGAAGAAGCTTCCGGACTCCTTGAAAACACGGGCGTGACGCCGCGAGACGAACTGGCTGCGGAGCGTGACGTCGTTGGAATCGTCGCGCCCGATGGTGATGTCTTCCTTGGAGACCTTCACCACTTCCCGCTCGTCGCTGTATTGATTGTAGACCCAGATTTCCACTAACCAGCCCTCTTTGGCATTGGGCATTTGGCGGGCGTCCGCGGCGTCATTCCCAGGTCTTGGCGCCGGGCACCGTCGCGCCGTCCGTGCCGCCGGGGCCGCGGCCCGTGCCGCCGCCGCCCGGCAACTCGCCGCGCGCCGGCCCGGCGGCGGACTCGGAAAGCTTCTTGAACTCCGGGGGGATGCGGCTGAACTCAGGCGACGGCTTCTCCATGGCGGGGCGAAGCTCGACCCAGCAACTGCCGTTGACGTGCGTCAACAGGTTGTCCCACTGCAGCGCCACATCCTCCGGCAGTTCGACGGTAATGCTGCTGTAAGTGTTCGGCGCCCTGGCCGAGACGCTGGCCTTCTGCACCCTGCCGGGATCATCCCCCTTGCCGGCGACGGCAACGACAGTCACGCCCTTGAGCAACCTGGACGCCCTGCCCCCTATGAACCCAACGACGTTCACCCGGTCGTTGGTGCGCAGGATGTCGCCAGGAGAGCGTTTCGAGTCCAGTTCGATGGCTTTGGCCACGCAGCCGGGCTTGATCCTGCTGGACGGCGCCTCGCCCCTGCCGCTGATCGTGAATTCCCACTGGAGCCAGCGGCCCTTCTCGAGGCTCCGGTTGACCGTCTGCCCGATCAAGTTCGGAAGATCCTCCCCAACCGCGACCGTCCCGAGGCTATCCTGGAACGCCTTGGGAACCCTCTTGACCTCGAGGTCCTCTGCCCTGAGCTTCTCGCCGGCCTCGATGTCCCGGGCCAGGGAGATCAACTCGATGGTCTGGCCCCGCGCGGCATTGCGCACGCTGTAAATGTGGACGTTGTAGATGACCACCACAACCAGGCCCAGACCCAGGGATACCAGCAGCAGCCAGAGGCTCTGTCCGCCCGCGTTTTGTTCTTCGGCCATGTTCTCACCTCTTGGTTTGCGTCGCCGGCGCCGTCGGCGTCACGGCAACAACTACTATGCTGACCATTTTCGC
>CAYOBS010000201.1:0-7189 GCA_964402305.1 uncultured Planctomycetaceae bacterium
AGGCCCGGATAACGGGCCCTTTCACTCGGGGCGACAAGATTTGAACTTGCGACCTCTGCGTCCCGAACGCAGCGCTCTAGCCAAGCTGAGCTACGCCCCGGCATAATGCCGATTCCGACCTTCCCACCGGGACGCTCTAGCCAAGCTGTGCTGCAGCATCCCTTCGGGAAGCTACGCCCCGGCGTATGCGGGTCTTTTGCCATTTGGCGGCCTCGGGGCCGTCTCTTCGCCTTCGGGTGCGGGCGAAGATCCGATAGTTTACCATCTTGCCCGGGAACGTCAAGGGCTTGGCGGGTTATTTAATCCGGTTTGGCGGCACGATCCAACCACACGCGGAGCGTTCGTAGTGGCGCCGTAAGGCGATACTCTTCTTCTTTCTCTACGGGCACCACCGACGACAAAGAAGAAGCATATGCCCTTACGGGCACACTACAAACGCCAGAGGCAATTTCAAAGCGCGGCGCGAGTCAGGCACACCACGAGCGCCCGCCACGGCGCGGCGCTTCCAACGACAAATAATGCCCGGCCGGCGGCGTTATAAGCCGAGTTCTGTTCCTCCGGTCCGGCGGGCGTCCGGTTTCGGAGGCGAAGGCCATTTATCTGGACCCGCCTTTGCAGACGGGCTCTCCCGATGGACATCGGGAAGCGGCCTACCCGCGGCGATACGGTCGAGCCTGACCTCGCCGCTGCTTGGCCTTGCACCCGGTGGGGTTTACCGTGCCGGCGGCATCACTGCCGCCGCGGTGCGCTCTTACCGCACCATTTCACCCTTACCGCCGTCGCGTCGCACCGGCCCGAAGGCCGGCCACGAGTTCCCCCCGGCCCGAACGGGCGGGCCTGGGGGCTTTTCGCGACGTCGGCGGTGTATTTTCTGTGGCACTTTCCCTATCCGTCGCCGGCTGCCCGAAGCCGGCGCCGGACGGTGGGCGTTACCCACCACCGTGGCTCAGTGGTGCTCGGACTTTCCTCCCCCCGCCGCAAGCGACGGGGAGCGGCCTTCCACGCTGCCAGCCACGCGGCATTATACCAGAGGCATCAGGCTTCACGCTACAGCCGTTTCTTCCACGTGATCAAGCCAACGGTCACGACCGAGGCCGTCGCCAGGGCCATGACCATCCAGAACGAAAACGCCGCGCCCTGGCCTTGCTGCGGAATGGGCAGCGCCACGTTCATGGAGAAAATGCTGACCACGAGCGTGGGCAGCATGAGTGCGATCATGATGAGGTTCAACGTCTTCATCAGGACGTTGAGGTTGTTGGCCACGATGGACGCCCTGGCGTCCATGAGGCTGGCCAGGATGTTGGAGTACACCTGGGCCTGCTCGCGGCACTGGTCGTTTTCGATGATCATGTCGTCGAGGTATTCCAGGCTTTCCGGCGTGAAGGCGAACTTCGGCACGCTGGCGCGGAGCTTCTCGATGACCCGCTTGTTGGACGTGATGGCGTTGAGGTAGTAGACCAGCGACTTTTCCAGGGTGAACAGGTGCAGGAGCTGCTTGTTCTCCATGGCGGTGTTGACGGCGTTCTCGATCTCGCTGCTCATGGCGTCGATGACCCGCAGGTGCTCCTCGAAGTGCAGGACCGCCTGGTAGATGATCTTGAGCATGACGTCCTGGAGCGAATTGACCTTGATGAACGGCTTGCCGGCGAACAGGGCCGCGTCGTCGGGGGTCACCAGGATCAGCCGGTCGGGAAACAGGAAGATGCCCGTCGAGCAGACCCTGAAGAGGTAGCGGTCCTCGGAGTTGTAGCGTTTGGCCCGCTTGATGATCAGGGCCGCGTGCTCCGGCTCGAACTCGACGCGAGCCAGTTCGTCGGGGTCCAGGGCGGAATTGAGCGTGTGCTCGTCGATCTTGTACTGTTCGATCAGGCTCTTGCGCTCGGCCTCGTCGGGCGCGATGTACATGAGCACCGGGCCGTCACCGTCGGCCTCGATGGCCTTGCCATCGACAATCTTCATGTATTTCAGCATCGTACCGGGACTCCATTGGGCGCCGCTCGGCGCGGCGGCCCGTAAGGGCCCTTCAGGCCGGCCGGGGCTTTCGCGGACGCATCGCCCGCCGAACGCGGCATTATACACCTTCGTCCGCACCGGCGGACAAGCCCTATCGCTAGGAAAGCAACAATTCCCGCCCAATGCTTCCGCCCGAACCGCCAAGCCGACAAACTCTTCACTTGTCCGGCGCGTCGGCATTTTGCATAGATAAATAGGAAGCGTCCCTATTTACTCCGCGCGGTGCTTCCGCGTGGCGCCATGCTCCCACGGATGTTTTGGGGCATAGGTTCCATAGGACTTATAAGACCCATAGGACCTATAAGACCCATAAGACCCTTCCATGTGGTGCCATGCTTCCAGCCTTGGGGAAGCATGTCCCGGCATCCGAGGGCTAAGACATGCTTCCGCAAAGCCGGACCTTGGGCACCCGAGGGGAAGCATGGCACCCCGAAAGGGCACCCCGAAGGAAGCGTGGCGCCGCGCCGCGAAGTCGTTTGAACGACGCCGCCAGCCGATCTCACGCGATCACTCGTCGGCGGGGATGAACTTGAACCGGCCAGAGTTTTCTTTGGCGATGGTTTCCATTACCTTCCTGGCGTCTTCGTCCTTGTTGCCGTAGAGGAACGTGAAAACATGCACCAGCCCCTTCTTCTCTTCCTTGGGGTTGTTGTCCCGCAGCCACTGAATCGCCGCCTCGTTGCCGTTGAGGACCCTGCCGTCGGCGGCCGTATACTGCGAGCCGCCGGAAATGCCCGCGAAGTCGCCATCGCTCAGCAGGTAAATGACCCGGCCGGGCTTGCCTGCGTCAGCTTGCTTGAGTACCTGGAACGCCCGCTTCAGGCCCGGCAAGACCGTGGTCAAGCCGGTGGCGGTTATGTCCTTGAGGAAATTGTTCACCGCGAGCTTGTTCGCAAGATCCGCCGAGACCAGCCGCTTCTGCGGGCCCTCGATGAACTGGTTGTCGCCGAAGAGTATGATTGTGAAGTCCTGCTCCGGCTGAAGCCTGCTGATGGACTTGAGAATCTCCAACCTGACATGCTCGAAAGTCGGGGCCATCGAGCCTGAGCGATCCACCACGTAGACTATGTTAAAAGGTCGTGGAACGGAAACCTTGCTCGGGGGCGCCGCATTGCTATCCTCCTTTCCCTGGTCCGGAGCCGGTTGCCCGGCAGGCTTGGCCGATATCTGTGTTGCAGGCCGGTTCGACGGATCGGAGCACCCCGCGGCCAGCACCCACCATGCCGCCCCAATCACGATCGTCGCAATCCAAGTGCATTTCGTCATGATCCCGTTCTCCTTTGGCTGTTGTCAGCCTTGAACACGCTGCCCATGCCACTTCTTCAACAGGCTCCCTACACCCTTCGCCAGGTTGTGCCGGCGGGGCCGTCTTCCAGGACGATTCCCTTGGCCAGCAGGTCGTTGCGGATCTGGTCGCTGCGGGTGAAGTCGCGGGCCTTGCGGGCGGCCTGGCGGTCGGCGATGAGTTGCTCGATCTCCTGTTCGGAGATTTCCAGGGCCTGTTCTTTCATGTCGGCGATGCCCAGGCCGAGGACGTTGTCCATCTCCAGCAGCGTCGCGTATACGTCGCCGGGCGGGGCGTCGGCGTCCTTAAGCGCGCCCCACATCGCGGCCAGGGCCTGTGGCATGTTCAGGTCGTTCTCCGCGGCCTCGCGAAACTTCTTGATGTGAGCGTCAATGGGCGTGCCGGCCTGCGCATCGGCCTTGGCCTTGATATCCAGCACGTGCTTCTTGAGGTTGTTCATCGCGTTGGCGGCGCCGTCGAGGGCTTCCCAGGTGAAGATGAGCTGCTGGCGGTAGTGGGCCGTGAGGCACATGTACCGGTATGCCAGCACGTCGTAGCCGCGCTCGGCCAGCAGGTCCAGCTTGAGGAACTCGCCGCTCTTGGCCATCTTCTGGAAGGCGTCGCTGCTCGGCTCGCCGCCGCCGCTCTCATCCGCCTGGCCGGCGCCGCCGTTGCCGTCGCCCGCGTCGGCCTTGGGCTTCGGCAGCACGAGGAACTCGCCGTGCATCCACCAGCGGCACCACTCGTGGCCAAGGTAGCACTCGGCCTGGGCGATCTCGTTGGTGTGATGCACCGCAATGTGGTCGATCCCGCCGCAATGGATGTCCAGCCGCTGCCCAAGCAGGCTGACCGCCATGGCGGAGCACTCGATGTGCCAGCCGGGGAAGCCCTCGCCCCACGGGCTGGGCCATTCCATGAGGCGCTGCTTGCCGGCTGGGGAAAACTTCCACAGTGCGAAGTCGGTGGGCCGGCGTTTCTCGGCGTGCATCTCGATGCGTGCGCCGGCCTGGAGGCCCGCAACGTCCAGCCGGGCCAGCTTGCCGTAGCTGGGCAGCTTCGACGTGTCGAAGTAAATGCCATCGCCGGGAATCTCGTAGGTGTAGCCCTTCTCGGCCAGCACGCGGACCATCTCGACCTGCTCGGCGATGTGGTCGGTGGCGCGGCACCAGGTGTCAGGCTCGATGATGTTCAGCCGGGCTATGTCGCGGCGGAAGGCGTCCCAGTAGAACTGGGCGATCTGCCAGACGCTCTTGCCCTCGCGGGCGGCGCCCTTTTCCATCTTGTCCTCGCCCTCGTCGGCGTCGCTGACGAGGTGGCCCACGTCGGTGACGTTCATCACGTGCATCACCTGGTAGCCGCACAGCCGCAGCACGCGCTTGAGCACATCCTCGAACACGTACGTCCGCAGGTTGCCGATGTGCGCGAAGTTGTAGACCGTCGGCCCGCAGGTGTACATGCGGACCTTGCCCGGCTCGATGGTCGTGCCTTCGAACTCATCGACCCGGCGTGTGGCGGTGTTGTAAAGCTTCAGCATTGAATGCTCCAGAAGGAAGGCAGAAGTAGTCAGTAAGAAGTAGGAAGGAAGAAGGAAGCTGGTAGTTGACAGTTGGTAGTTGACAGTTGACAACTACTCGCTCCCGACGCTCCTGAATTGTGAATTGTCAATTGTCAATTGTCCATTTCTTTCTTCTCATGCTTCTTCCCTACTTCTTCCCTACTTCCCACCTACTCCCTGCCTACTTCTTACTAACTACTGCTGTTCTCATCTTTCTTGCAGCAGGACGACGGCGAAGGCGGCGATGCCCTCGGCGCGTCCCACGAAACCCATCTGCTCGTTGGTCTTGGCCTTGACGGAGACGCACTCGGCCGGGCAGGCCAGCAACTCGGCGATCCGCGCCGCCATGGCCTTCTTGAGAGGCCCAAGCTTGGGGGCCTCGGCCAGGATCGTAACGTCGCAGTTGCCGACGGCCAGCCCTTGCCGCTCCGCCAGGGCCACCGCATGGAGCACGAAGGCCGAGCTGTCCGCCCCAGCCCACTGGGGATCGGTGTCCGGGAACAGCTCGCCGATGTCCCCGGCGGCAAGTGCGCCGAGGATCGCGTCAGTGACCGCGTGCAGCACGGCATCGGCGTCGCTATGCCCGGCCAGACCTTGCTCATACTCGATGCGCAGAGAGCCGAGCACCAGCGCCCGGCCGGCAACGAAACGGTGCGAGTCGTAGCCGAATCCTATCTTCGCCATGGCCATAAGGTATGACAATCCGCCCTTGCGGGCAAGGCTGGGAATTGCGGATTGCGGATTGCGGATTGCGGAATTGTGAACGCGCGTTCGGCCCGAAGGGACCCAATATCCAGGTGCCGTGGTTTGCCGGGTGCCGTAGTTCGCGCAGGCCCGCAGGGCCGCAGCAACCACGTCTTTTGCGTCGGCACGTGGCTTGGCATCCCCGGCATAGGTCCCATAGGACCCATGGGACCTATAGGACCTATCGCCAATCCCGGCGCCTCGGCTACCCGGCTTCGCCTTCGGCGACGCCGTAGTAAACCGGCTACCCCTCGGCTTCGCTCGGGGTAAACCGGCTCCCGGCTACTATATTGCCCTGATAACGCAAATTATCCAAATTACCAATTCCCCTCAAGTTTCCAAACCCCATTTGCCGATTTTATCTGCGTAACGCAGTTTACCTAGATTAACACGAGAACGCAAGCTCAGGGCTGGGAAGGATTCCCGGCAAAAAAGGATGCCGCCAGGTACACACGGAAGCCTGCCTGGTGGCGCAAAACAGGATGAAAAACCATGTCGATGCCCGAACTCTTCAAGCAGTACCTCGAGCACCTCTTCCTCGGTAAGCGTTGTCAGGCAAGGGAGTTGATTTTCGCGGCCCAGGACAGGGGGATTCCCGCGTGCAAGCTGCTGAAGATGATAATCTGGCCGGCGATGGAGCAGGTGGAGAGCCTTTTCCGCCGCAACCACATCAACCTTATCATGGAGCACATGGCCACGCGGATCAACCGCATGGTGGCCGACCAGCTCCATGGCATGCTCGCCCGGGCGCCCAAGACCGGCCAGCGGATGGTCGTCGTCTGCGGCGAGGGGGAGGGCGAGGAACTTGGCGCCCAGATCACGGCCGACCTGTTCGAGGCGAGAGGCTGGAGCGTGTGGTTTTTGGGTTGCGGGGTGCCCAGCGACGAAATTCTGCAATTCATCGGCAAGACAACGCCTGACATTCTCTGCATTTATGGCACCAAGCCGGCCGGCGTTCCCAGCACCCGCAAGCTCATTGCGCTCATTCGCGGCGTCGGCGTCTGCCCGGATATGCAGGTGCTCGTCATGGGCGGTGTGTTCAATCGGGCCGAGGGCCTTTCCGACGAGGTCAAGGCCGACCTGTTTGCCGCAAACGTCACCGAGGCTATCCAGGTCGTCGTCGACCACCCCGTTCGGGTGCCCAAGCTGGACATTCCCGAGCCTGGCCGGCGCCGCAAACGCAAACGCGCCGCCGTCGCCTCGGCGCCCAGGAAGATGCGCGCCACCGCCGGCGCGGCAGTCGCGTACAGGTCTTGAGGCGGGCAAACCCCTAATCGGTCCCAGGCTCGTCGGGAGGCGGGTTGCCGGAATTGCCGTTACCATTGCCGGTGCCAGTGCCGTTGCCATTGCCGGTGGCGCTGCCATCGCCGCTGACGGCTGGCAGTTCGCCTTCGCGGATGGCCGTGCCGTCGAGCTTGCGGAGGATGGCCACGGGGTTGGCTTTTTCGTGGTTGAGCATTAGCAGATCGAGGTTCTTCTGTTGCTCTGGCGGCAGGGTCTTGAATCCGAGACGGCCGCGGCACTTGGGGTACTTTGAGCAGCTCAGCCACGGCCCCCGTGCCGAGCGGCGCAGATTAAGCTGGGCGCCGCAT
>CAYOBS010000202.1:0-7164 GCA_964402305.1 uncultured Planctomycetaceae bacterium
GGTACCTGGCCTCCCTCGGCGTGCACGGCCTGGCGCACGGTGGCCTCGTATTGCTGGGCGGCGGCCTGGATGTCCTCGGCGTCGGCGGGCATGGGGTGGATGCGCGAGGGGTCGATGGGCACGTGGTCCAGCAGGGTTCGCTGGGCCATGCGGTAGTTGCTGGCGACGTGGTCCTGTGGTACGTCGCGCTCATCGCCGAAGAAGACCTCGACGTTCTGCCACGGCACATCGCCGCTGAGGCCGTCGCTGGCAAGGCGGAGGTAAAGCCCGTGCGGCGTGGTTCCCCCGGCCAGGGCCAGGTAACAGAAGCCGTGCCGCCCCACGGCCTCGGTGACGATGGCCTTGACGAACTTGCTGGCCAGGCCAGTGGCCTGCTCGACCGACGGCTCGACGTAGACTTCTCTCGATTGCTCCGCCATGGCCGCGACCCTTTCTCTGCCGTAAGCGCCCCGCCGCATAAGTATATCGAACTTTGCCGCCGAATACTTGGGCGGCATTGGCCAAAACCACGCCGAGTTTTCACGAGTACACCATTGCCAGGCCTGGAGCCGCTGGATATACTAAGGCCAAATACGGACGGCGTGTCGGGGGCTATCGAACCCGATTGTCTTTCCGTGCGCTGCTTTGTTGTCCGTATTGGGTAATTTTGCCGGCCGCCGCCTGAGTGGCCGGGGGAGACTAGCCATGCATACGCGCGCACGATTGGGAACCGGGTGGGCCTTGGCCGCATTGGCCTTTTTGGGCGCCGGGCTGACTATCACGCCAACCATCGCTCTTGGCCAGATTGCGCTGGAAACCACCGGCAGCGATACGGCGGGCAATCGCTTCTATAAGGTAGAGCAGGCCGCGCCGTCCAACACCGGGCTGGCGAAGCTTATCTGCGCAACTCCTTTTGGCGGCAAGGGATCCGACTCCATTCGTTTTGTCCGCGTCCTGCGGGACCGCACGATACTGGTGGCGGGCAATCGCGAGATGCCCGACGGCCCGGGCACCAGGTCCATGATGGGCGGCATGATTGTGATGTCGGGCAGGCGCGGCATGTTCGACAGCAGTTCCGGCGAGGGCACGGGATTCCTGATGCGGCTGACGGTCAAGGATGACAAGACCGTTACGCCGAAGCCCCGAATGGACCTGCCGGGCACGCTGCACTCGCTCAAACTCGACAGCTCGGGGCGGATCTGCCTTCTGCTGGACCACTCGGCCGTGTACATGATCGAGCCGGGGGCGTCCGAGCCGATCAAGAGTTGCGTCCGAGAAGGCATCCGCGACTTCTGCACGGATTCCAACGGCGATCTGCTGGTGCTTACCAAGGAAGACCTCATCCGCTACGATGTGTCGTGGAAGAACGAGGTGTGGAAAGTGAAAGTGCCCTGCCACGGGGTCAACCAGGGCGGATACCTGGCCGTGTGCGGCAAGACCGGCGTGGCGATCGTGGTCGGCAGCGGCGTGGCCCACAATGGCCTGAATAACTGGCGGGGGCCGTATGCCCATGGTTTCAATCGCGACGGCAAGAAGATCTGGACGATTTGGGACTTCGACCCCAAGGGCCAGATCAGCAAGAAGGACGGCGGCAACGACCTGACCGCCGAAGCCTGGGGCCGGTCGGCCCGCATGGGGCGCGACGGCAAGGTCTACATGGAGATGTTGACCACTTCCGAAAAGACGGTGCTCACCCGAGCGGCCACCGACGTGACCAAGCCGATCGACGCGAGCGTGCTGGCGGGGTCCTTCGAGTCCGCGCCGGGCAAGGGCTACTCGACGTCTGGCCAGGCGGCGGCGTGCGTGCTCTTCCGCGTGGACCCGGCCACAGGGACCGTCGAGCACGGCACGTGGATGAACGCCTGGCTTACCGCCGGCAAGAAGGCCAATCCCCTGGACATGGTCGACGTGACGACGGACGAGCAGGGGCGGACCTGCGTTGTCGGCCGGAGCGATTACGGCTGCCCGGTCAAGGACCCTTGGTACTACGAGGAAGACAAGTTCCGCGGCCATGGGTTCCTGGCCATCTTCGGCAAAGACCTCCAGATGCTCCAGTGCGGCTACTTCCACCAGACGGTGTTGACGAGCGTGGATGCCGCCTACGGTTACGTGGTGGCCGGCGGGTGGACCCTTACCGGCTCGTCGGAAAGCCAGGGGATGAATCTGAAAGTCCACAACCCGATCCAGGGGGCCTTGAGCGACGGGGACTCCGAGGGGTACCTGGCGATATTTTCCACGGGCGACCACGGTCAGAGCGAAGATCTCGGCCCGCTTGTCGGTGGGCCGGAGGCTGGCAAAGCCAATCCGACCCCGCCGAAACCGCCCGTCGCCGTCAAGACCACACCCGCCGAGCAGGCCGCGATAGAGCTACAACTCGCCAAGGATCTGCTCAAGGCCGACAAGACCGCCGAGGCCCTGGCCAAGCTCGAATACATCGTCACCCGCTACGGCGACACGCCCGCCGGCGCCAGCGCCAAGGCGTTGACAGCCAGCCTGGCCAAAGATGCCGAGACCGCCGCGGCCGCCAAGAAGGCCCCTAAATCCACCGCCAGCCCCGAAGACGAAAAGGCCGCCGACAAGCTTTTCCAACAGGCGGAGAATTACCTCGCCAACGGCATGAAGGACATGGCCCGCGCCAAGCTCCAGGAAATCGTCAAGAAATACCCCACGACCGCCGCCGGCAAGAAAGCCGACCAGATGCTCCTGAAGGTATTCGGCATCTGAGCAGATCAAAACCACGTTCGCCAATCCGGCGAGAGGTCGAACTGGCGGATGTTATTAGCCATGGGCTCGGCACATTCGCACTGGGTCCGCCCGGCCTTGAGGGCCAGCGCGACCCGGCGGACGATCTGCACCTGTGCGCCCACGATGCCCGCCAGCCGCTCGCCGTCGGTCTTGTCCGAAAGCGGGCCGAACAGGCTCCCAGCCGCGAACGGCCGGTGCTTGCTGCCGGACTCGGCATAGTTGACCACGTAGCAGACGGCGGCGTAGCACATCTGAAGTTCCTTGGCCAGGAAGACCTCGGGCGCAAAGACGTGGCTGACGATCTGCGCCCCGACGGTGCTGTACATTCGTATCTCGGCGGGCGTTTCGAGGCGCGGGCCCTCGCAGATGACGATGGTGCCGCTGGGATGGTAGACCAGCTTCATCTCGCCAAGGGCCTCGCCGACGACCCGCCGAAGCTGCGGGCAGAAGACGGGGAACTGGCGGAGGTAGCCCAGCGGGCTGTTTTCGAAGAACGTGGCATGGCGGAGGTACGTGCCGTCGATAAGGTCGCTCAGGACAACCAGGTCGCCCACGGCGATGTTGTGCGTGATGGCTCCGCCGGGCGCCCAGGCCAGGATGCACTCGACGCCAAGGTCCTTCAAGGCGTAGATGTTCGCCCGGTCCGGCACGAGGGCCGGCGAGGTCTTGGCCATGCCCTTGCCGTGCCGCACCAGCAGATAGTACGGCACATCGTCAGCCTGGATGATAAATACCTCGCCGCTGGGTCCGAACGGGGTATCCCGCGAGCCCAGGCGCTCGCCCTCGATCCGCCCGGCGTCCCACTGGCGGTGTATCTCTTCGCCCGATATGCAGGCTATCGTCGTTGGCATCTGGGACTCACTAGAACTCGTAACGCCTGTCGCCGGCTAAATCCACCGCGGAGAACTGCCCCGGAACCAGGTGGACCTTGTTGATCGTGCCGGAAAAGTTGGCCTGGATCGCCCGCTGCAGCCCGCCGCGAAGCAGCGTCTGAAGCTGGAACCGGTGCGGGGCCGAATCGACAACCACCGTAAGCACCCCGCCGGCGAAACTCTCCAACGCCGTGTGGTCGCGGATGGACTCGGGGATCAACTCATCCCATATCGCCGCCAGGCGCGAAAGCTGCCGGAAGCGCTTGGCGAGGGTGTGCTTCATCAGAACGGCCAGCGGCTGGCCGAGATTCGCGACGCGATCGTTAAATTGCCGCTGCTGCCAAACGGTGCGGAGTTGTGCATCATCCATGGTGGCTCCCGGAATCTCCGTATTCCATGTTCCGCGGCAAGCTCGGAACGCATCATACCGAACTTACACGGCCCCGCGACAACCTTGCGCCGTCGCGGCGGCCTGGCGCTTTAATAGCATCGCCCGAATGGGCGCGAATCCTGCAGTGAACTTTCGCCGCCCGCCTCAACTGATCTCGACAGGCATGACCACGTAGAGGAAGTCGCTCCCGGCCCGCACGATGGCCGGCTTGAGCGGCGCGGACATCTCGACGCTGATCTCTTCGGTGTCCATCATCTTCAGAGCGTCGGTCAAAAACGCCGGGTTGAAGGCGATATCGATCGGATCGCCCTCCAGCCGGCATGGGATGGTGACCTCGGCCTCGCCCGCCTCGGCGGCCCTGCTGGACAGGGTGATCTTCTTCTCGCTGAAGCTCATCTTCACGCCGCGCGAGTCCTCGTTGGTCAAAAGGGCCGCCAGGCGGACGCCATGCTCGAAATCCGACGACTTTACCACCGCCTTGCGCGAACACTGCTGGGGGATAACGTCGGCGTACTTGGGGAAGTTGCCCTGCACCAACTGGCTTACCAGCACCGCGCAGGCGGAGCGCACGAGGATCTGGTTCTCCTCGATCTTGACCGACAGCACTTCCTCGCCGGTGGTGACGCGCTGAATAAGCGACATCAGCTTGGCCGGCACGATCGCCGTAACCTCCCGCGCCGCCGACTTGGCAAGCGTTCCCTTCGCCTGCGCCAACCGGTGACCGTCGGTGGCGACCAACTGGAGCTTCTTTCCCTTGGCCTCCCACAGCACGCCGCTCATCGCGTAATGGCTGTGGGACTTTGCGGCCGCGAAAAGCGTCCGCCCGATCATCTCCGACAACGTCTGGGCCGGGACCTCAAAATCGGCCTCGCCCTCGAAGTTCGCCACGGCCGGATACTCCGCCGGATCGTAGCCGAGAATCCTGAACTTGCTGCCCGCGCCGCGGACGTGGCAGGCTTCCTTCTCGGTCTCGATGGTCAGGCTGCCCTCGCTGGACTCCCGCACGATGCCCGCCAGGCGGTCGGCCGGCACCAGGGCCTCGCCCTCCTGCTCGACCTCGACGGCGGTAATCTGATAACGAAAACCCGCCTCCAGATCCGTGGCCAGCAAGATAAGCGAGGATGTGCCGCCTTCCTTTGACGCGATGAGCTTGACGCACTGGAGCACCGGCTTGGGCGTTCGAGTGGCCACTATGCTCCCGGCCAGGCCAAGGGCATCCTGCAACGCGGACGTCTGAGCTATAACTTTCATAACCCGCCTTTCCTATTCTCAAACACAACTTACTCCGGCCAGTCGGAGGAGGATCGAGAGTCGCTACCGGGCAACCGGCCCGGCGGGCAACGCCCGAAACCCGCTCCGCACCACGAACCACCACCCTATCGCCCAGCCTTATACCGCCCCCGCCGCCCGGCTGCAAGGGGCAAGAGATATTTATCCTAATGCCTCCGCTACGGGGGGGAAGAAAGAACCGTGAAGCATGAACAATCTCGTTTGTAGCGGCCCCGTGAGGGGCTTCTTGAAGAACCTGCCTGCCGGCAGGCATGTCGCCTTACGGCGGCGCTACAAGCCTCCCGTAACCGAGGCATCATAAATAACAACGGAATGGGCTGCCGTTCCCCTTCCCCACGCGGTATGATCCGGCTGGCAAAAGTTCGCGTTTATCGTAGGGGTACGACCGTGAGAAACATTGCGACTTTGGCTTTGCTGTGTGTCCTGTGGACCACGGCGACAATTCACGCCGCCGGGCCGCAGCGCCACGCTGTCATTATCGGCATCAACGACTACGCCGACCCGGCCATTCGCCCCAGCGGTATGGGCGGCTTGTCTAAGAACGTGTATGAAAACCGTAGCATGGGCATCTTGCCCATGAGTTCCACGGGCATCTTGCCCGTGGCGAAAACCCACGATCAGCACGGCCTGGAAGGCCGTGCGACTCACGGGCAAGATGCCCGTGCTACGGCAAACGCCGGGTTTCATACACGTTCTAAGGCGAAGAACAACCGGGCAAGGAGAACGGGGCCATGAAGAAAAGTATTGGTATTGCGATGATCGTGATCGGGGCTGCCGGTTGTGTGCTGGCCGCGGGTGCTGCCTCACCATCGACTCAGCCTGCAATACAACCCTCAACCCAACCGGCCAAGGAACTCACGCTCGACCTTGGCAACAAGGTGACGATGAAGCTGGCGCTGATCCCCGCCGGCAAGTTCACCATGGGCAGCCCCGACGGCGAGAAGGACCATCAGGCAGATGAAAGTCCGCAGCGTGAGGTGACGATCAGCAAGCCGTTCTACATGGGCGTGCATGAGGTTACGCAGGAGCAGTACGAGCAGATCATTGGCAGCAACCCCAGCAGCTTCAAAGGCGCCAAGAATCCGGTGGAGACAGTTTCCTGGGATGATGCCGTTGAGTTCTGCAAGAAGCTTTCGGCCAAGACGGGCAAGACGGTTAGCCTGCCTACTGAGGCACAGTGGGAATATGCCTGCCGTGCCGGAACAAAGACCCGCTTCGGGTTCGGTGACAAGGATGAGGACCTCTACAAGTACGGGAACTACTGCGACAAATCGAACACGAATGGTTTAAGTTGGCAGGATTGGCAGGACAAGGACCATAACGACGGGTTTGACAAGACCGCGCCAGTCGGTTCGCTGAAGCCCAATGATTGGGGCCTTTATGACATGCACGGCAACGTGTGGGAATGGTGCAGCGACTGGTACGCGGATTCATACGCGAACCTGCCTGCCGGTCAGGCAGGTGCGAAGAATCAGGACCCGCAAGGGCCGGATTCCGGCTCGTCCCGCGTCCTGCGCGGCGGCTGTTGGGACTACAATCCGCTGCTCTGCCGGTCGGCTGGCCGCCTCAGGTACAATCCCGTCAACCGGGGCTACGGCATCGGGTTTCGGGTGGTGGTTTTGTCTGGCGTGGACTGAATGGAATTGCCCTTTGCAGTTTTGCTGTCTTGCCCTTTGCAGGGGGAGTCCAGAGGGGGGTGTTCCCCCCTCTGGTAGAGCCCGCCGAAGGCGGGCGCAGCGCGCATTTTGAAGGAGCGCACCGGTGCCTGTTGAACTTAAGGTGATCCAGGACTTCTATGACTTGATGCTCTACCTGATCCAGCGGGTGGAGAAGTTCCCGCGTCAGGTCTTGCCATAACGGCACGTTAACGGCATAATAACGGCATGG
>CAYOBS010000203.1:0-7151 GCA_964402305.1 uncultured Planctomycetaceae bacterium
TCCCGCAAGCTCGGCATGGACCCGACGCGTCCGACGCCGGCGGTAACAATGGCCGACGGGCGCGACTACGTCGCCACGCCGACGGCGGTGGTGTTCGCGCATCACTTCGCCTCGATCGCCGGGGCCGGGCCGATAGTCGGACCTGTCATCGCCGTGATCTACGGCTGGTTGCCGGCCCTGCTCTGGGTGCTTCTTGGCGGCGTGCTGATCGGTGCGGTGCATGACTACCTCGCCACGTACATGACCACGCGCGAGGGCGGCATTTCCGTCGCCACCATAGTCCGGCGGATGGTCGGGACCGGGCCGTTCCTGGCCATCACAGTGATGATCGTCGTCATGCTGGCGCTTGTGTGCGCGGCCTTTCTGAACCTCTCGGCCACGGCGCTCACCAGCATGCTCCCGTTCGAGCGCCTGGACCTTCCGCCCGGCCAGACTCTGTTCCGCGTGGTGGCGACGGCGGCTGGGCAGCAGGAAGTGGTCATCGGCGGCATCGCGTCGATGAGCGTGGTATGCATCACCATCGTTGCGCCGCTGGTGGGCTGGCTCTATATCAAGAAGAGCGTCGCGGTCTGGAAGTGCAGCCTGCTGGCGACGGCGGTCTGCACGGTGTCGATTGCAGCCGGCGTGTATCGGCCAATCGCGCTGGATGCCCTTACGTGGAAGCTGCTGCTCAGCGTCTACGTGCTTGTGGCCGCGGGCGTGCCGGTGTGGATATTCCTCCAGAGCCGCGACTTCATCAACGTACATATCCTGTACGTGGGGATGGCGGCGCTGGTGGTCACGCTGGCCGTCGCGGGCCTGCGCGGCGCCGACGCCAGCCAACTCAAGGGCGGCGCCGAGCTGATCCCCGCGTTGAACCTCTCCGAGGGCAACAAGGCCAACGGATTCTTCTGGCCGGGACTGTTCATCCTCATCGCCTGCGGGGCGGTCAGCGGCTTCCACAGCTTGTGTGCCGGCGGGACGACCTGCAAGCAGCTCACCAGCGAAAAAGCCACCCGCCAGATCGGCTACAACGCCATGCTCCTGGAGAGCTTCCTGGCCGCGTGCGTTATCGCGGTGTTCGTCGTCGGGGCCGTCAAGGCCGACTACATCCGCGACGTCCACCCCAAGGCACTGCTGGACCTCCAAGTGGAGTCCAACGCCGTCCTGGGCTTCGCCATGGCCGTGGGCAACACGGCAAAACTCGCCTTCGGCGTGCCCATCGCCGTCGGGGCACTGGCTGGAATGGTGCTGCTGGAAGGCTTCCTGGTGACCACGCTGGACACGGCCGTCAGGTTGACGCGATACCTTATCGAGGAAGTCTGGCGTACGGTCTTCGCCCGCCTGGATGTGTTCGCCGAGCCCGTGGCCATGAGGGAACAGGCCGCCGGCGGCGTCGAGATGCCAATCGGCGCCGATGGCCTGCCCGCCGCGCCGAGCGTGGCCGACCAGCCCGCCGCGCCAAGTAAGCCCATCGCCACCGCCGGCCTGCTGCGCGGCGTCTGCCTGGTCCTGCGCCAGTACTGGTTCAACTCCGGCCTGGCTGTGGCACTCATGCTCGCCTTCGCCATGACAGGCGGGCAGAAGGCCCTGTGGGCAATCTTCGCAACCAGCAACCAGCTTCTGGCGGCGCTGGTCCTTTCAATCGCCTCGCTGTGGCTGCTGCGGCAGGGACGCAGCTTCTGGTTCGCCCTGGCCCCGGCCGCGGTGATGCTCGTGACAACCCTCACCAGCCTCTGCCTTGAGATCGCCCACCTGATCGACAACCCCGGCCAAAACATCACGCTGTTGATAGCCGAGGTGGTGATCCTGAGCATTACCACCTACCTCCTGGTTGCCGGCGTCGCCGAGGCAATTCGCTTCGTCCGCGCCCGCGGGCACGCAACGCTGCCGGCGTAAGGCGCATTGCGATTTGTATCTGAACGTGGCTGCTCGCCAAGGGCCGATAATCATTGCCTCTTCGGCGCGCCGGGCAGTGGGCGATGATTGCGAATGTTTCACAAACGCCTGCCCTTGCGCCACTTGAACTGCCTGGCGCAAAGCGGCCTGGCTGGTTTGCTAAAGTCCCGCCCCGATCCTGCCGAAATACAGTTCCGGAATCGTTCACAAGGTATTCAGGCGCTGCCGGTTTCGTGCGGCAGGCACAAGGGAAACCTGTGCCCTGCCGCCGAATTATGCGCTCATTTCGCCCGATATGCACGACCGACAATTCTTCTGGCAGGGATGCAGGGGATTCAGGGGATACGGATGTTTATGGCAATGATGCTGATGAACCGTCTTCTATCCGCGTTTATCCGCGTTCATCTTTGCCATATCTTCTTTTTCATCCCGTGCATCCACTGCATCCCTGCTGAGGATTCTATTGTCTGCTCTCTGCGTTACTTGCCGAGGAAGTTCTTGTTGAGCGCCGGGTCCTGATGGCGGACGGCGGAGTCGGTGTGGACGTTGGCGACCTCGGTGATAATCGCGCCCTCGGACCCGGCGAACTGCCAGTGGTGGGCGCCCACGCGGTTGAGCGGCACAAAGGTGCCGGGCGTCGCGACCACGTCATGCCTGACCGTGGCCGTGCCGTTGCAATGGACCTTGGGGATGACCACTTCCTTCGGGAGGTTGTTCTCTCCCTCGCCGACCACGTGCGAGAGCCCGTAGCGGATCAGCCAGCCCTCGCGCTTGGCTGGGTTCTTGCCGTCCGCGGAATCCAGGTGCCAGTGCTCGGGCAGCATCTGGCCCGGCATGAGGTAGATGTCCATCTGCATGTACCGGTCCCGCTCGTTGTTCGCCCACATCACCGCGCCCAGGCCGAGCTTGCTGAACTGCCCCGTGCCGTAGTCGCTTACCCATATCTTCTCGCGAATGTTCGGATAAACCGGGTAGCCGTGGTATTTCATCACCGCTATGTAGGCGTCCCTGGCCTTGTCCGGCAGGAACTTGCCGTCAGGACCGTAGTAATACGAGTTGTCGAACTGGATCACCGAGGCGCTCCTGGCCTCCGAGCACCCGCCGAGTATCAGCAGGCAAACCAACGCCAAAGCCGCCAGCACGTGGAAGTAACTCATCGCCTTGTCTCCTGTTTTTTCCCGCCGGGCGGGCTCTCGACGCAAGAGCCCCGCGCGAACCTTGCCATGACTCCGCCGGCCGGGATCACGCGCCCGGCCCGTCTGCTCTATCAACACCCAAACCCCCGCCGTCTACCGCGATTTTTCCCCGGCCGCCTGACGTGACGCCGCCTGACGGCGCCGCTTCGCCGGCTGGGACCGCCGGGGGCGATGATAGCACATTCTCCAGCCGGGATAGAAGTCCCTATTATCCCGGGCCTATAATGCAATACATTATCCGTCGGGCATGATGTGTTGAAGTCCGACGTATTCTTGGCGGCGTTATGGATATGGAGATATGGACAGAGTCTGGCAAAAAATCTCGCAGATCCCCGGCGATTTCTGGTCGGTGCTTGGGCAGATGTCGCCGTACCTGCTTCTGGGCTTTGCCGCGGCCGGGGCGCTGTCGCTGCTGATATCGGCCCGGACGGTCGAGCGGCACCTTGGCGGGCCGGGGTTCTGGCCGGTGTTCAAGGCGGCGCTGTTCGGCGTGCCGCTGCCGCTGTGCAGTTGCGGTGTTATCCCCGTCGGCGCGTCGCTGCACCGCAAGGGCGCCAGCCGGGGCGCGACGGTGGCGTTCCTGATATCCACGCCGCAGACCGGCGTTGACAGCATAATGGTTACCTTCAGCCTGCTGGGCCTTACGCTGGCCATCTACCGCCCGGTGGTGGCCCTGATCTCCGGCGTGCTGGGCGGCCTGCTTGTGGCGTACACGGTGAAGAACCGCGGCGCGACCGACCCCAAGGCGGCGCCGTCCGGGACAGCCACTGCCTGCCCCGCCTGCGCCGCGCCGCGGACCGCTGACGACGACCGCCCCGAGGGTTGGCTCGGCAGGCTTAGGGCGGCTGCGGTTTACGGGTTTGTCGACCTGCCGGAAGACATCGGCCGGTCCATGCTGGCGGGGCTGATCATCGCGGCCATCATCACCGCAATTGTCCCGCCGGACTTTTTCACCGGCGTGCTCAGCGGCGGCGTAGTTGCGATGCTGGTGATGATGGCGCTTGGCATTCCGATGTACGTCTGCGCGACAGCATCGGTGCCGATCGCGGCGGCGCTGATCGCCAAAGGCGTCTCGCCGGGCGTGGCGCTGGTGTTCCTGATGACAGGCCCGGCCACAAACGCCGCCACGATCGCCACGGTCTGGCGGACAATGGGAAAAAAGACGGCGGTGCTGTACCTCGCCTCGGTGGCCGGCACAGCCCTGGCCAGCGGATTGACGCTGGACTACTTCTTTCCCGCCACCGGCGCCCGGATGCAGCACGATCACGATATTGCCCGGATGGCGCTGGGGCCGGCAGAGACGGCACTGGCGATAATCCTGCTGGCGGTGCTGATTGTCGGGGCGGTCAGGTCCTATCTGCCACGCCATAACCATATTGCCTCGCCAAAGGATATACTGGCCATGGAAACCGACCCTTCTATCGAGCTGAAGATCGGCGGCATGACGTGCAGCCATTGCCGCCTGGCGGTCGAGCAGGCGCTGGCGGAAGTGCCCGGCAGCCAGGCCGTGGACGTGGACCTGCATGCCGGACGGGCGGTCATCGCCGGCGCCGCCAGGCCGGAAGAACTGGTAAAAGCAGTGGAAAGCGTGGGCTACACCGCCGAGGTGCTTGTCAAAGCCCCCGGCGGCCAGGCCGTCTGACATCCATTTGAAAGGAATGACCCATGACCGAGCGGCAGCAGGTTTATAAGTGTAACGTGTGCGGAATAGTTGCCGAGGTGCTGAACGGCGGCGCGGGCGAGCTCGTATGCTGCGGCCAGCCGATGCAGCTCATGACTGCCCGCTCCGAGGATTCGACGAAGGAGAAGCACGTGCCGTACGTCGAGAAGGTCGCCGGCGGCGTGATGGTGCGGGTGGGGCAAAACGAAGCCCATCCCATGCTTGACAAGCACTGGATCCAGTGGATCGAGGTGGTTGTCGACGGCGCGCAGTACAGGCAGTTTCTCAATCCCGGCCAGGCGCCGGAGGCATTTTTCCCCGTTACGGGCGAGAGCATCACGGCCCGCGAGTTTTGCAACATTCACGGCCTTTGGAAAGGATGACCCATCATGATAAGCAAGAAGATGCAGAAGGCGATCAACGATCAGATCAACGCGGAGCTTCATTCGGCATACCTGTACTTTTCGATGGTTTCGTACTTCAAGTCGTTGACCCTCGACGGTTTCGCCCAGTGGATGACCGTCCAGACGCAGGAGGAGATCTTCCACGCGACGAAGTTCTTCACCTTCGTTCTCGACCGCGGCGGGCGGGCGCTGCTGGCGCCCATCGAGGCCGTGACGACCGAGTGGGACTCGCCCCTGGCTGCCTTCCAGGCCGCGTACAAGCACGAGCTGTACATCACCAAGCGGATTAACGACCTTGTCAAGCTGGCCCGGCAGGAAGCCGACACCGCCGCCGAGGTCCTGCTCCAGTGGTACGTCACCGAGCAGGTCGAGGAAGAAGCCAACGCCGACCGGATCGTCAACAAGCTCAAGCTTATGGCCGCCGCGCCGGGCGGGCTTTACATGCTTGACCAGGAGCTTGGCACACGAGTCTACACTCCCCCGGCCGGGGCGGCCGCGGGCGGACAGGGAGCCTGATGATGATTACCTTCAACGCCGATGAAGTCTTCGAGATGGCCGAGCAGATCGAGCGCAACGGCGCGGCCTTCTATCGCAAGGCGGCCGAAAACTTCCGGGGCCTGGACCTGAGCAAGGTTCTGCTGGACCTGGCCGCGATGGAGGACGATCACGAGCGGGAGTTTCGCGCGATGCGACTCGATCTGCCGCCAAAGTTGCGGACCGAGGAAAAGTTCGACCCCACGGGCGAGGGGGCCTTGTATCTCCACGCCATGGTGCAGGGGGAGGTCTTCGACCCCAAGGCCCAGCCCGCCCGCGAACTGGCGGGTTCCGAAAAGCCCCGCGACATCCTCCGCGCCGCCGTCGAGATGGAGAAAAACTCCATCGTCTTTTACCTGACGGTCAGGAAGATGGTGCATCTCTGGCAGGCCAGGAGCCGCGTCGACGACATCATCGAACAGGAACTTGGCCACGTCGCCACGCTGAGTAAGCAACTGGCGGCCGCGGGGAATTGACAATGACGCGGGAACTGACGGCCATGAAGGTCGCCGACCGGGTCTACTGGGTCGGCGCGATCGACTGGGAGATCCGCAACTTCCACGGCTACCTCACAGGTCGCGGCACGACATACAACGCCTTTCTGATTCTGGCTGACAAGGTGACGCTGATCGACACGGTGAAGGCGCCGTTTTACGACGAGCTGATGGCGCGGATCTCGTCGGTGATCGATCCGGCAAAGATCGACTACATCGTCTCGAACCATTCGGAGATGGACCATACCGGCTGCCTGCCGCAAGTTGCCGCGGCGGTGAAACCTCAGAAGGTTTTCGCCAGCAAGCAAGGCCGCGGCGCGCTTGGCGAGCATTTCGGCGCCGGCCTGGAGGTCGTCGCCGTAAGCGACGGGCAGATGCTGGACCTGGGCGGCGACAAGCTCTCGTTCTTCGAAACCCGCATGTGCCACTGGCCCGACAGCATGGTCAGCTATCTTCACGGCCCCGGCGTGCTGTTCAGCCAGGATGCGTTCGGCATGCACCTGGCCTCGGCCGAGCGGTTCGACGATGAACTCGGCGCCTTGCCGCTGGAGCACGAGTTGGCCAAGTATTACGCCAACATCCTCATGCCGCTGGCGGCGCCCATAAAAAAGGCCCTGGCCAAGCTGACCGGCAGCGGCCTGGACTTCAAGCTCGTGGCGCCGGACCACGGGCCAATCTGGCGAAGGAACTTCCCGCGGGTGCTGGAGCTTTACCAGCGGTGGGCCGACTCGCGGCGGACGCCAAAGGCAGTCGTTGTCTACGACACGATGTGGCAGAGCACGCGGAAGATGGCCGAGGCCGTCCGCGACGGCCTGGCCGCCGGCGGGGCTACGGCGGTCGTCATGCCGCTGGAAGGCTCGCATCGCAGCGACGTGGCCACCGAGGTCCTCGACGCCGGGGCGCTGATCGTCGGCTCGCCAACCATGAACAACCAGATCTTCCCCACCGTCGCCGACGTGATGTGCTACCTCCAGGGGCTCAGGCC
>CAYOBS010000204.1:0-7108 GCA_964402305.1 uncultured Planctomycetaceae bacterium
GGGCTGTGGTCTTGCCGAGGCATTCGTTGTTGGCCCTACTGGCTGCCGCCGGGCGTCGGGTGGTCGGACTTGTCGCACTTGGGCTTGTGAGGCGCCGGGCGTATCAGCCCAGCCTTCCAGAAAACGTACCATGCTGCCGCAAACAGGGCTGTGTAGACGATCGCGGCGTAGCGGAAGCGAAGCCAGATGGCCACCGCGACCGCCAGCGCCGACGCGCCGAGCGAAAGGGCGTAGAACAGCGTGACGACCCGCTTGACGCTCATGCCCCGGTCAATGAGTTGGTCGTAGAGATGGCTGCGGTCGCCGGCGAAGATGCTCGTGCCGGACAGCAGACGGCGGACGAGTGCCAGTGAGGTATCCAGGATGGGCAGCGCGTAGATGCCCAGCGCGGCCAGAAGCCAGTTGGGCTTGCCATCCCGGCAGAACAAGGCCACCATGATGGCCACGAAGAATCCCAGGAGCATGCTCCCGGCGTCGCCCATGAAGATGCTTGCCGGCGGGACGTTGTAAGGCAGGAAGCCCAGGACCGCCCCCGCCATGGCCAGGGCCAGGCCGATCCGCAACTCGTCGATGCCGGGATTGCGCCCCCACGTGGCCAGCCAGACCGCCAGGGCCAGGAAGCCCAGGGCGATGACGCCCGTCACGCCGCCGCAAAGCCCATCCAGGCCGTCCAGCAGGTTGGTGGCGTTGCAGGCGCCAATGACGAAGACCAGGCAAAGCACCACGCTGGGCGGCACATACAGCCAGGCCGAGGGATCGCAACCCAAACCAAGGAAGAAGAGCCTGGCGGCGCGCAGCCCGATCCCGCCGGCCAGCAGGATGCCCGCGGCGAGGACCTGGCCCGCTATCTTCTGCCTGGGCCGGAGGTTCTTCAGGTCGTCCAGCAGCCCCACAACCATGATGACAGTGCTGGAGAGCATGACTCCCAGCAGGTTCCACACGGGATTTACCAGCAGGCTGGCCAGGTCAAGCCCCGACAGGTCGCTCACAACGCCGGACCACTTGGCGTCCAGGTCCGGCAAGGCCGCCAGATAGCTGCCCAGGCCGATCATCAGGCCGGACCATATTCCCAGGCCGCCCAGGTACGCCACGGGCCGGCCATGAGGCTTGAGAAGGTCATCCGGATGGTCGACGATCTTGCGGCGATAGGCCACTGCCCGGAAGATCGGCGTGGCAATCAGGGATGCCGCGAAGGCGAGCAGGATGACCCACCACCTATCACTAAGAACCTGCAACACAGTGTAGTGGGTGTTACTCATATGACCGAATGTGACCTCGTCCGCCGGCTAACGTTTGGACGGCCCCGTGGCCGCGCCGGCGCCCGGCGCGGCGGGGCGGCTCTCCGGCGGCACGGGCTTCTTGCGCCAAACAACGCTGTACAGCACCTGGCCGGGGGCTCTTTCCAGATTGGCCGCCTCGTCCAGCCACGGCGGATAATAACCCCGCGTCGCGGATACTGCAAATACGTTTGGCGTACCCGGCGGAACCTGCTGGGGACCGGCGCCCTCCAGAAGCTCGACATCCCGGCCAAGCCCGTCGATGCGCCGCGTCCACAGCAGCGGATACAGCGACGTGCCGTCGGCGATTATCATCCCGCCGGCAGGGACGCCGGCAAGGGCCGCCCGGGCGAACAGCCCCGCCGAGTTCTCGCCTGCCTTCCACGGCGAGAGCCAATACCGCGGCGGATCGCGGAAGGGCAGGTCCGTCCTGCCCGGCACGGGCAGATGGGCTGAGCGGGCAATCGACGGCATGGCGGCATACAGGGCCGGGGCCGCAAGCAGGCTGGCCAACGCAACGGGCGCAGCCCAGTTGTACGCCCGCGGCCGCAGGCTGCCCAGCCCAACGCCCGCCAGCACGGCCACCATTACGTAAAACGGCACGAAGAACATGAACTGGTCCATCACCCGGTAGCGGATGGCGAACAGCAGATAGATGGCCGTCAGCCCGCGGAAGCACCATCGCAGCGGGCGCAGCGGCGCCTTGCGAAGAGCCCAGAGCCCGACCCCAGCCAGCACCCACGCGGCGTTGGGAAAGTTGTACAGGATGTAGCCGACGCCCATCTTGACCGCCGCCGCCGAGCCGCCCAAAACGTCAGCCTGCCAGTTATTGCCGAAAAGGGCGAACTTCACGGCTGGGATAAGGCCCGTCGCCGCCGCCTGCCGGGCCACAAGCGCCAGCATCCCAGCCGAGCCTGCAACCCATCCCGCCGCCAGAAACCCAACCGCGTACCAGCGAAGCCGACCTCGCGCGCACAGGGCGATAACCGTCAGCCCGTGAACGGCCAGGGCCAGCAGCGCAAGGTTGTGGGCCAGCAGCGCCAGGCCGTTGATCGCCCCCAGCAGCAGCGCCAACCCCGCTGTGGGCCGGCGGACAAGCGTGACCAGCACGTGCAGGTTCGTGGTAAACAGGGCGGCGAAGACCATCTGGCTTTCGCAGATTGTCGAGAGCCACCAGGGCGTGTGCGCCAGGCCGAAGAACCCCGCGGCGACCCAGGCGGCGCCGGGCCTGGCTGGACAGAGCCCGCGGACCAGCAGCGCGATATTGGCTGCGGCAATCGCGCCGCAGACGGCCGAGACCAGGTTCATCCGGAACGCCGGCCCGCCCAGCGGCAGCCAGCTCATCGCCTTGCCCAGGATTATCAGCAGCGGGTGCGCCAGCGCCAGCCCGAGCTTGCCGGTCAGGTCGAAGTTGAGGATTCGCCACTGGAAGATCCCGCTGTCCTGCCAGGCTGGACCCCTCTGGGCCGTGACGGCGTATACCGCCAGCATCATGCCCGCCACGGCCAGCCAGAGCGCCGCGCCCCCGCGGGAACCGGTGTCACCGCCAGATTCCCTCATTGTGTGCCTCGGGATTGAGCCTTCTCGACCGCTCGCGCGATCAGCGGCGCTCGGCGTCGCAAACCATCCAACGTCAACTCGCCGATCTGGTACTGCTCGTACCAAGACGTGCGCTGGCGAATCACTCTCTCGTCGTGCTCGAGGTGGAGCCGTTCAATTGTCCTCTTCGCCAAGTCGAGCTTGTCCGCCGGGATGTCCGCCTCAACGAGCCGCAACTGGAGTGACGGCAGAATGACCTCAAACCAGCCATCCTGGACCTCGAAAGGGTCAAACACCTGGTCGTCGGCGTTCTGCTTGGCGCTGTTCATCCACGCGGAAGCAAAGCGGTAATTGTCCCACTCGTAGATGAGCTCAAGCGTTCCCCGGGCCTTGCAGGTTCTGCAACTGATGAAATGATCGACCGTCCCGACTGGTTCGTACATGCACGAATACGCGCACAAGTCGGCAAAAGCGGTGGCAAGCTCGGCCCGGCACTGCAACCAAAAGTCTCGCGGGCGGTCGAAAGCGGGGTGTTGCTGAAGCCACGCTCGCCCAGGTTTGCGCACCTGATCCTTGAACAATGGCGGCTCGGGCCTCCGGTCAAAGTGGATCATTTTCCGCCCTCCGTCTTGACTACCCACCGCGCCCAGAAGAGGTCGTGACCCGGCAGCGTGCGCCGAAGCTCATTGTCAATCGCCCCTTTGGTGGTCATGCCCTGCGGCAAAGCCGCGGAATCGGCTCGCATAAACGCCTCGGCCGCCTCGACCGCCTGCTCGCCTTCCTTCGACCTGGCCTGCTTCAGCCCAAATGACTCCGAGACCAGCCAGTTCACCGCGTCGCCCTGCCGCGCCCAGGGCAGTTCTACTGCCTTGACGTCCATCTGTCCGCCGTTATGCGGGGCATTGAGTTCCAGGGTGAAGAGCTTGTCCGTATCCACGCAGAAATGGGGCTCCACAGATGCCATAACCATCGGGGAGTGCGTGCTTGCAAGAATCTGTGTCCTAATGCCGGTCCCGCCGTCGAAGAACTGCTTACGTCCCGGCGACAGGCAATCGGCTACTTTCAGAAGCGACGGCAGTAGCGCACGTTGCCACTGGGGATGCAGGTGAGCCTCAACTTCATCAATAAGAAGCACCAACCTGGATGTTGGGTCTTCGTTTCGCAGCTTGGCTGCCTTCTCATGCTCACTCCAAGCCCAGACCAGCAGATACGACAGGCCCAATATCCGCTTGATTCCGGCGGCCGCCATGGTTATCGGGGTTGTGCCGTAGGGCATTTCCAGTGTCGGAATATCCCGCGTGTCCTCAACCCACACGCGGGTGGGCTTGCCGGGCCTCAATTGTTCAATGTCAGACGCGGACAGAACTCGAAGTACCTGGACCAGCGTGTGAAACTCTCTGCTCCGGCGGTCCTGCCATGTCACCAAGTCGCGGATCAGGCCGTTGCATATGTATTTCTTCTCGGGGCCCTTGTCTTCGACTCCGTTCCAGAGCCCGGATACGTCAAAGGCGAAGGAAGAGGGGCGGTCCAGCGATTCTTCCCGCTCGGATTCCTTCACCCGCCAATAGTTTCTCGCGGGGTCCCAAACCGCGAAACTCCCATCGACCCGGGCGTAGACCACGAGCCCCGGCATCGGCTTGCGTCCTTGAGGCAACTTCCAAGTCTGGGTATTGAAGTCGAAAGTGCATTCGGCCGGGCTGGCTGTCTTCGTCTTGCTTTCGACCTGGTAGCGGATCGCTGGCTTTATGCCGCTGCCTTTGCGGGGCCAAGCCCGTTGTTGAGGCCACGTCCGGGTCAACGCCCACCAGGCAACGTCCATCGCAAAAGTCTTGCCCAGGCCGTTATCGCCCGTCAGGATGTTCAGCCGGGAGGCGAAGTCGAGCCGGAATGGGCGTTCGCCTGCCGGCCCAGCGTGTTGCAGTTCGATATACTTCAGCATGGATCAGACTCCATACAGGTTGCCGAACGTTTGTGCTCTATTTTGGTGCATTCGATTCAGCAGCCTATTCACACTCACCCGACCAATCCTTTTTCCACATCGCGGTAGGCGTTGTGGAATCCAGGAATCTGGGGACACCATGTTATTCTCCGAATCTGTCTGAATCCAGCATCAGGCCCGCCACGGCCAGCCACAGCGCCGCGCCGCCGCGGGAACCGGTGAGGCTGGTCGGCTCGGTCTGGACATTCATGCCGCAATTGTCCCTGGCGCTGCCGTGGCCCCAAGGGCTCCGGCCACTGTACCGTTTCTAAAGCAAGGCTAACACTTCACCCAGCGGCGACGCGGGCGAGCAGGTGCGTGCCGGCCGAAATTCCTTGCGCCCAAGCTCTCCGCACGCCCACAACCATGACCACAGTCTATCCCTGGCATGGGGCCGCGTCAACCGGCGTACGCGTGCAGGCTACGCATGCAGGCTGGCCGGCAGGCAGGCCGGGCATACCACCAGCCATAATCTGTATGGTGTCCCGTACACATGGTATCTGTCCCTGATTTCCTGACAGCCCGTCGCGGATGGCTATGCAACGGCGTGCCCCGCGTGGTATGATCAGTGTGGATGGAGTATATGTTTATGCGGCCCGACAAAGACGGTTTGGGCAAGTTTTACCAGGTTGATCCGGCCACGGGGGCGTTTCTTGTCGAGGTCGCCCTGGACCGCTACGAGGATGTCTTCAACGAGTGGGACCCCGCGCCGTACAAGCGGCGGGATCTGGACCCGGACCTTCTGACGTATCTGAATGAAAGCTCGCTGGACATCCCCCTGCGCTACGAATTGACGGTGTCGTTCACGGTGCCCGCCGAAGCCTGCGACCTCGAGAAGGAGAAGCTCGTATCCGACGGCATCCGGAACTATTTCGCCTTCGAGGCCCGCCAGATGCGCCGCAAGCTGTGGCAGATATACCGCACGACGGCGGCGTACCTGATCTGCGCGGTGCTGCTGCTGATCGCCACCACTTACGCCAACCGCATGACCGTGGATAACGTGCTGCTGGAGGTTCTGCGGCAGGGCATTACCATCGGCGCGTGGGTCTTCGCGTGGGAGTGCATATCGGGCTTCCTTTTCGACCACCGCGGCGTGCGATCCGAGTTCCGCCGGCTCCGGCGATTCACGCGGGCCCTGCTGTGCTTCTCCGTCCGCCCGGCCAAGATGCGGTAACCGGCCGGCCCCTACTTGGAATCCGGCTCCAGCTCAAGCTTGCCGTCGGGCAGCTTGACCGTCGGCTCGCCGGTCAGGTAGCCGTGGCGGGCCAGGAACTGGTCGGCAGCGTACGTGGTCCGCTCGAGCCATGGAGAGCGGTTGAAGAAACCGTGCGCCTGGCCCTTGGCAAGGTAGACGGCCAGGTCCAGCTTGAGTTCGGCCGCGCGGGCGGGCAGGGGCTTGACCGGCTCGTAGAACTTGTCATCCGAGCCGTAATAGAAAACAGCCGGCGGGAGGTCCTTGGTGATGTTGTGTATCGGCGAGAGCCGCCGGGCCATCTCGTCGGATGCGATCCTGCCTCGATAGATCGTCGTGTCCATCACGGGGTTGTAGAGCACCAGCAGGTTGGGCACGGCGGAGATGGACTTGTCGTCGGTGTCGGCGTCGACGCCCCGGACGCAGGCGGTGGCGATGGCCAGGTGCCCCCCGGCCGAGCCGCCGGAGGCGCAGAGCTGGTCCGGGCAGATGCCGAGTTTGTCGGCGTTGGCGCGCATCCAGCGGACGGCGCTGCGGGCGTCCTCGACGCACTGGTCCGGCGTGGCCTTGTGGCGCGACCACACGCGGTAGTCGGCCCTGGCGGCCACCATGCCCCGCCCGGCGAGGTACGCCGCCTGCGGGGCGAACTGCTCGACCGATCCGCCCACAAACCCGCCGCCGAAGAAGAACACTATCGCCGGACGTTGGTCCGACGCCTTCCAGCCGGGCGGGTAGCTGACGTGGATCGACAGCTCGGCCTGGGGCGTCTTCTTGTAAACGAAGGTCTCCTGCCGCACGCCCTCGACGGCCGGCAGGGCCGACGCTGCCGCCGTGGCCGACGCCGTGGGCTTCGCCGCGCAAGCAAAGCCCGCAAGTGCCAGCACTGTGACCGCTGCGACAGTCATGGGAAATGCGTATATTGCGTGATTCATCGGGGTCTCCTTCAGGCTTCAGGCTTCAGGCTTCAGGCTACAGGCTACAGGCTTCAGGCTTCAGGCTTCAGGCTACAGGCTACAGGCTACAGACTTCAGACTTCAGACTTCAGACTTCAGGCTACAGGCTACAGACTTCAGGCTTCAGGCTTCAGGCTACAGGCTACAGGCTACAGACTTCAGACTTCAG
>CAYOBS010000205.1:0-7099 GCA_964402305.1 uncultured Planctomycetaceae bacterium
AGCGTCTTGAGCAAGGCGTTGAAGGCCTCCTTGGTGAGCATGTGGACTTCGTCGATGTAGTAGATTTTGTACCGGCTGCGGGCGGGGCGGAAGATGGAGTTGGCGCGAAGCTCGCGGATCTCGTCGATGCCGCGGTTGCTGGCGCCGTCGATCTCCAACACGTCCATGTCGTCGCCGCGGGCGATGGAGATGCACGCGTCGCACTTGCCGCACGGCTCGGCCGTCGGGCCGTCAAACGACAGGCAGTTCAGCGCCTTGGCCAGGATGCGGGCGGTCGTCGTCTTGCCCACCCCCCGCGTGCCGGTGAACAGGTAGGCGTGATGCACCCGGCCGGTCTTTATCGCGTTGACCAGCGTCCGGCAGATCGCCTCCTGCCCCACGACCTCGTCGAACGTGGTGCTTCGATATTTCCTCGCCAGAACAAGGTAACCAGACATGCCCCTATTAGAACCGACGGGCGGCGGAATGTTCAATGATGAATGACAAATACCCAAGCCGCCTTGCGGCGGAACGCGGATGCATGGGACGAATAGGACGGATGGGACCTATGGGACACCCTTGCTGCCGCCACGGCCGCGAGCATCCCGCCCGGGCTTGCCCATTTGGCATTTGGCATTTGGCATTTGGCATTCGGCAAACGCCGCAGGCGTTACCGGCTACCGGCTACCGGCTACTCCCGGCGCGCCGGGACTGGCTACCGGCTACTGCCGTTGCGTGCGCATAAAAAAATGCCGTGCACCCCGCGTCGAGCCGCCGCAACAGGGCTCGCACGGCAAGGCAGCTCAAGCCAGGTGATCCTCATGCACGCGTCGCAGGCTCGCTTATGGCTGCTCCCGTCAAGGCCTGACCAGGTTCGCGGCGCAACGCTGCAAAGGGCCCAACCATCAACACTGCCCGCCATGCAAGTAGACCAATCACAACGACCCTCGGCGGGGAATTCGGTCCCGCTGTAGCGGATTGCGGGTCCGCCCGAAGGCCTCAGGGCACCGCTAGCGCCCCACCTAGCACGGCGAATACATCATACGCGATGGATTGTCCGCGGGCAAGCGCGGCGAAAGAAAAGCCGCTATTCGTCCTTACGCAGTTCGGCCTCGATGTCCCGCGGCGCCGGCAGGGCGCCCTTGAACCTGGCCGGCAGCGATTCGACCAACCTCGTGACGTACCGGGCAACGCCGACCGGCTTGGCCAGGTCGCGAAGGGCGTACTCGGCGATCACCTTATCGCGGGTCTTGCACAGGATCAGCCCGATGGACGGCTTGTCGTCCGCATGACGCAGCAGGTCGTCCACGGCCGAGAGGTAGAAGTTCATCTTGCCGGCGTATTCGGGCCTGAACGGCCGGGCCTTGAGGTCGATCACGATATAGCAACGCAGACGCAGGTGGTAGAAAAGCAAATCGATGTAGAAGTCCTCGCCACCCACTTCCAGGTGGATCTGCCGGCCAACGAAGGCGAAACCCGCCCCCAGTTCCAGAAGGAACTTGCGGACGTGGTCGATCAGGCCGCGCTCGAGGTCGCGTTCGGCCGCGCCGCGGCGGAGGGTGAGGAAATCGAATGTGTACGGGTCTTTGACGAGTTCCGCGGCAAGGTCGGATTGTGGCGGCGGCAGAACTGCCTGGAAGTTTGTGACCGCTTTGCCCTGGCGGGCGTACAAGTCCGACTCAATCCAGTGCAGCAGCATCGAGCGCGACCAGCCGTTGGCGACGGTCTGCTTGGCGTACCAGAGGCGCTGGGCGGGGTCCTTTAGCTTCTCGATCAGGACGACGTTGTGGAACCAGGGAATTCCTGCCGCAGCCTGCGGCAGATTCTGCCCGTCCAATTCTGACGCAGTTTGCGTCAGAATTGCCGGACCTTGGCTTGCCACTGTATCTGAAACAGCTTGTTTCAGATCCTTGCCGTCCAATTCTCCAATTGCCTGTTGGAGATTCTTGCTCATCAATTCTGGCACAGCTTGTGCCGAAATTGCCCTCGCCGCCAATTGTCTCGCAGGCTGCGAGACAATTGCGTCCGGGCCGGCGTAAGCCAGATAAAAGGCCCGCATCCGATAAACGTTCGCCCGAGAAAACCCAGCCGGGGCCGGGAATTCCCGCTGAAGGTCCGCCGCCAGACGGTCAATGACCTTCGCCCCCCATCCTTCCTCGCACTGCCGCAGGACGATGTCCCGGCCGATGCTCCAGTACAACGCGATCAGTTCGCGGTTGACCGCCAGCGACGCTTTGATCTGCGCGGTGCGGATGCGGGCCTTGATGTCCTCCAGCAAGGCAGGGTATCCGGCCGGCAATCCTCCGGTGCCCGGCTTGGCGGCAGAAGGTTTACCGATTTCCCGCACAGGCTGTGCGGGAATTGTCTTTCTGGACCGCTTGCCGGGCGTGGGCGTCCTGGAGGCCTTTGGTTTCTTCGATGCCATCGGCGAATCCTTACTGGAACGTGACAGCACAATGAAAGAAATCCGCACGGCGAATATATCGCACACCACAGCCCCACACCAGACCAGGCCGGCGAAAAACAAAACGCCGCCCCCTCCACTCGCCCACCGCCGCTTGCTTGACGCCTGCGAGGGGCAGGTGGCATAATGTGCCGGCCGGGGGGGGATTGGGGGTCTTTCGCAAGGACGCTTGAATCATGAGAATCGAACACTTTGCCCTTAACGTGGCTGACCCGGTCGGGATGGCGCGGTGGTATGTCGAGCATCTAGGGATGCGGATCGCCCGTGGCGGCAACGAGCCGCCGTATGGGCACTTTTTGGCGGACGGCGGCGAGAAGGCAAGTGGGAACCCATCACCCTCACCCGGCCCTTCGGGCCACCCTCTCCCGTCAAGGGAGAGGGGTTACGGCGGGGGGGTGATGATCGAGATATATCACAACCTCGCCGACGCGATACCCGACTACGCGGCCCAGCCGCCGGCCCGGATGCATCTGGCGTTCATCTCGGCCGACCCGGCCGGCGATCGCGACAGACTTCTGGCGGCAGGGGCGGCGTATGTCGAGGAGGTGCATCTGCCCAACGGCGGGCACATCGTCACGCTGCGGGACCCCTGGGGGCTGCCCCTCCAACTGGTCAAGCGCGGCTCGCCGCTGCTGCTGTAAAGCCCGGTCCGCCTCAGGGCCATCGGGTAACATCTTTTATTTCCCCTGAGGGCTTTTTCCGCCCTTGACCGGCGCCTTTTGCTGGGTTCCTGCCGTTGCTGTAATTTGGAGTGTGTCCGCGGAAATCCGGGAAATCCGGGGACAGCTTACTGATTTCCTTTGCCGAGTGGTGGCCGGGCGCCGGGATTTGGACATGGCTTGGCCCGCGGCAGCCCTGGGCCGGGGGCTGGGCCGATCCGTGTTTCGTTTCATTCGCCGCTCCTTTTGCCCTTGACCGCAACGCCCTTTGCGGCGAAAATGCCCGATTCTTTGAGGGTCGTTGGTCCCTGCGCGCAGCGGGCCGGGCGGCCTTGACGCATGGCGAGGCGTTTTCGCAAAGGCGAGCGTCTCTTGGTCAGTTGGTCAGTCAGGAACGTAGGAACGACATGAACGCGAAGAACCTGCCGTTGAAGTTCGCATTTGTGGCCCTGCTGGTGGCGATCTGCCTCTATGCCCTCTATGCCGAGGGGCTTCAGTACGGCATCGACCTCCAGGGAGGCCACAGCCTGATCTTCGAGATTCGCACGCCCAAGGCGGAGCTTGACGCCCTCAAGGCCGACCTGGCCAGGCAGAATGAGCTGCTGGCCAAGGCAGTGACCGACGAGCAGAAACAGGCCATCCAGGGCACGATCAAGGGCATCGAGGGGGATATCGCCCATCACAAGGAGTCCCTGGGCGGCGAGCAGAACCTCGCCGAGCAGATGATCGAGATCCTCAAGGAGCGCATCGATCCGCAGGGCCTGGCCAACCTGGAATGGCGGCCCGTGGGCGCCAACCGCATAGAGGTCCGCATGCCCGCCGCCCGCCAGGAGACGCGCCAGCGCCAGGATGTCTACGACCGCGCCATCCGCGAGTTGGACGAAAGCAACGTCACGCGGGCCGAGAGGCGAAGTTATCTCGACTCCACGAGCGAGCAGCGGCAGAAGATCCTCGCCAGGTTCACCGTGCCTCAGAAGAAGGCCCTGGTGGAAGCGGGCGAAGCCTACGACAAGCTGGCGGCGGCTGACAAGGCCCTCAAGGCCGCCCATGCAGCGGGCAACGAGCAGGCGATTGCAATCGCCCAGGCCGCCCTGGACACCGCCATGGCGGCCTCCCGCGAGAAGGAGCTCGCCGAGGCCGGCACGGCCATCCGAATCGCGCACGTCGAGGGGATCCTCAAGAACTTCCGCACCACCAAAGAGGAAGAAGGCCTCAGCGAGCAGGAGAAGAAGGACCTCCGCGCGCAGTTCGACAAGGACGTAGACGCGCTGAAGGCGGCCCATCCGGGTCGGGTCAAGCTGGTCGACAAAGTGGTCAAGGCGTACCAGGAATGGTCGGCCGTGAGGCACAGCCTCAGCGACCCGGGCGACCTCGAGCGGCGCATCGCCCGCGCCGGCGTGCTGGAGTTCCGCATCGTCGCCGGCGACGTCGGCGAGCTCATCAGCCGCGAGCAGCGCGAGGAATACGTAGACCTGCTCAAGAAGGAAGGCCCCGACGAAGCGCGCCGCCGCGGGCTGCCACTGGCGTGGTTCCCCATCCGCAGCAGCGACCGCAAGAGCTACGGCGGGATGATCGTGGCGGATTATGCCGGCAAGTGGTACATGCTGCTGAGCAACCAGGAAGGCGGCAAGATGACCCGCGAGGCAGGCGGCGGCGGCTGGACGCTGACCGGCGCCCGCCGCGGCGGCGACCAGATGGGTCGTGCGGCCATCGACTTTTCCTTCGACGAGAAGGGCGCCAAGCAGTTCTACGCCCTGACCAGTTCCAATCAGGGCAAGTGCATGTCGATCCTGCTGGACGACGAGGTTTTCTCGGCCCCGCGCATCCAGTCGGCCATTTCCAGCAACGGGCAGATAACAGGCTCTTTCAGCGGCAAGGAGATCGACGAGAACATCAAGCTGCTCCAGGCCGGCTCGCTGCCGGCCAGGCTGAACCCCACGCCGGTGGCTGTTTGCAGTTTCGGCCCGACCCTCGGCAAGGAGAACCGCGACGCTGGCATCCGCGCGGCATTCCTGGGCATGATCTGCGTGGCGGCGTTCATGCTGATCTATTACATGCTCGGCGGATTTATCGCCAACGTGGCGCTGATGCTCAACATCATCCTGGTTCTGGGCGCGATGAGCCTTTTGAGCGCGGTGTTCACCCTGCCCGGCATCGCCGGCGTGATCCTGACCATCGGCATGGCGGTGGACGCCAACGTGCTGATCTTCGAGCGCCTCCGCGAGGAGCAGGCCAAGGGCCAGGGCGTCCGGCTGGCCCTGAAGAACGCCTACGAGCGGGCGTTCAGCGCCATTTTCGACTCCAACATCACCACGCTGCTGACCTGCTTGATCCTCGGCTGGGTGGGCACCATCGAGGTCCGCGGCTTCGCCATCACCCTGGGCCTGGGCGTGCTGTTCAGCTTGTTCACCGCCCTGAGCGTCACGCGGTGGATATTCCAGGCCCTGCTGGATGCGGGCTGGCTCAAGAACCCCCTGAAGATGATGTCGATCATCGGCGTGCCCAACGTCAACTGGATGTCCAAGCGCGTGTACTTCTGGGGATTTTCGGGCGTATTTATCATCCTGGGCATCGTGGCGATGTCTATCCAGGGCAGCAAGATGCTGGGCATCGAGTTCTCCAGCGGCACGCAGGCGGTCATTCAGTTCAAGGCCGACGCGACGATCGGCAAGGACCGGCAGTTGCCCAACGACGACCTGGTCCGCAGGCTGTTCACCGAGCAGGCGGCCAGCAACAGCTACAAGGGCCTTGGCGACGCCCGCGTGGAGATGCTCATCGACAACGAGAAGGTCAGCCGCTTCCTGGGCCAGTACGACAAGAACAATGACTCCAATGTCTCGCCGGATGAAATCAAGGCCGGCGGGCTTGACCAGCGGTGGGTCCGCCTCATGGACACCGACAAGAAGGACGGCTCGCTGGAGCCAGCCGAGCTGGAAAAGCTGCCGGCGCTGAGCTACCAGGTCTCGACGACCGAGACGCGGTTGAAGCTCATCCAGGAGGTGGCGCGCCAGGCCTTCGGCGGGAACCTCCAGCAGCGGACAAGCTGCACCTTCGCCCCGGCCGGCAATGAGAAGATCGCCAACCTGGGCCTCTCGACGGACGTTCTGGGCATCGCGCGGATCACGCCTGATCCCCAGTCGCTTTACCGCGGCCTGCTGGAAAACTACGCCGATGGCGCCGCGGTTGTCGTCAAGAACGTCACCCCGGCGATTACCGAGGCCGACCTCAAGCAGCGCATCAGCGACACTCGGGCACAGGCAGGCAGCGGCGCCGACGTGGCGCGATTGAGCGAGGTCATCGGCCTGGGCAGGGCCTCGGACAACACCTACTCCAGCTTTGCCGTGCTGGTCATGCTCGACGAGGTCGCCCCCTCGCTCTGGCCCACCGCGGCCGACCGGCAGAGGCAGATCGTCGACGAGGCCTTCCAGCGCGAGGAGGCCATCGTCGCCACCAGCTTCGACCCCGCCGTCGCGGGCCTGGCCAGCCAGCGGGCACTGATCGCCATCATCCTGAGCTGGGTGGCCATCGTGCTCTACCTCTGGCTGCGGTTCGGCTCCATCAAGTGGGGCCTGGCCGCCGTGGCGTGCCTCGTGCATGACACGATCATCGTCACGGGCCTGCTGGCCGCGTCGGGCTGGATATACGAGACGGCCTTCGGACAGGCTCTCGGCATCGAGTGGTTCAAGATCGACCTGGCGATGATCGCGGCCATCCTGACGGTCATCGGCTACTCGGTCAACGACACCATCGTCGTCTTCGACCGCATCCGCGAGAACCGCGGCAAGCTGACCACCGTCAGCGTGCCGGTGATCAACAAGTCCATCAACCAGACCCTCTCGCGGACCTTGCTGACGTCCGGCACGACGTTGATCGTCGTGGTCATCATGTACGTCTGGGGCGGCCAGGGCATCAAGGGCTTCAACTTCGCCCTGCTCGCGGGCATCCTGTTCGGGACGTACTCGTCGGTCGCCATCGCCGCGCCGCTGTTGATGGGCTT
>CAYOBS010000206.1:0-7005 GCA_964402305.1 uncultured Planctomycetaceae bacterium
CGGGCGGTGCGAGGGCGGCATCTTGGCCACGTCCGGCTCGGGCAGCTCTGTCGCCGCGCCCTTGGCGGCCACGAAACGCCGCGCAACCTGCTGCCGGCGCCCCTCGGCCTTGAGCTGCTGCTGGATGGACTGCCGCCGGGCCTTGAGGGCCGCCAGCGTCGCATCCGCCGCGGCGGGGATCGCGCGGGAGAAAATTATCCCTCGGAGCAGCCAGGCAGCCGCGGCAAGCAGCATAGCGGCCATGATGACGATGTGCCATGCCAGGCCCAGCCCCACGGGCAGCATGCCGACGCAGACCAGCACGCCGAGCGTGATTGCCGCGGCCGCCAGCACCGAAGCGCCCGCCAGCTCGCCCGTGCGGATGCCCAGGCCCCGCGCGATCGCGGCAAAGTCGATGGCGATCCGCCGTACGGCCACATCGGCCAGGAACAGCACCACCCACGCCAGCAGCAGGGGGATGGTCAGGGGCAGGGCCATGCGGGGCTTGACGAGTCCCGCCCGGCTGAAGAGATCGGCCTTTTGCGGATCGGTGTTCAGTATCCGTCCGCCGGTGATCTCGGCAATCTGCGCAAGCAGGGCGGAGTTGTCGGTGAGGTCCTCGAACTCCGGCGCGAATGGCACGGTGACGACGGATTGGACGATCTGGTCGGCCTGGTTCTCGCCGCTTCTGCGGTAGCGGAGGTTGACCAGGAAGCTGCCGCCCTGGTCGGCCTGGAAGTTGGCGCGGTACTGGCCCGGGCCGATCTGGCGCAGTTCGAGCGGGCGGGTGGTCATGTCCGGGGCGATTACCTGGCCGGCGATGTTGGCGAACTGCACGAACTGGCCGCCGGGCTGTACGGCCTCGACGGTGAGGGTAACGTCGCGGCCCTGGATGTCGGCGAATGCCTCGCAGTCGGTGGCCTGGGCGCTCTTTGCGGCCCAGCGGACGGTCTGCTCCCAGAAGCGGTCGAAGCCGCCCCAGGCGAGCCATTTTCCCGCCCATCGGCTGTCGGCGCTGCTGGTGAAGGCCGCCACGCGCCCCAGGCCCGCCTGCTCGGTTGCCAGCAGCGGCTCCTTGTCGGGCGTGGCAAGGACCACCTCGCTGAGCCCGCCCTTGGGGCCTGTCAGCACCCGCCCGTCCAGCACCGGCAGGGCGGTTACTCCGCGGAGGATGTCGCTGAGGCCCGAGGCGATCCGCGGCTGGAATGGATCCTCGATGATCAGCGACCGCCGGACGACCTGGGCCTCCTTGACGAAGATCCTTGGCAGTTCGTCGGGGCTCTTGACGTTGTAGAACCGCCCGCCGGTGGAGCGGGCCAGGAGTTGGAGGCTTTGCACCTGGGACTGATCGTGCGGGAACACAGCCACGCCCGTGATGGTGATCTTCTCCTTGACGATGTCGTTTATCAGTGCCGGCGAGGGCATCTGCGGGTCACCGTCGGAGATTATGATTATGTGCTTCTGCCCGGCCTTGGCGGCCTTGAGGGCCGTGTAGGCGGCCTGGACGGGCGGGCCGAAGTCCGGCATGTCGCCCATCTCCATCTGGTTTATTTTGGCGATGCAGGCCGTCTTGTCACCGGCGGGGCTCAGGGGGTACACCCAGTGCCCGCCGCCGGCGCCGACGTTCCAGCTATAGTCCAGCACGCCGATCAGGTCGTGCCTGCTGAGGACCTTGACGGCCTCGGTGGCGACCGTCTTTCCCCAGAAGTTGCCCTGGGGCATCTCGCAGGCATGCATGATCAGCGCCAGGGCGCCCTTGGGCATCTGCTTTTTCTGCGGCGGGTCCATGTCAACGGGGATGATCTTGGCCACTGGCGAGCCGAGCCAGCCGCCGGCGCCGTAGGATTCCGGCCCGCCGACGGTCACCAGCCCGCCGCCGAGGTCCGTGACGTACCGGCAGATCATGTCCTGCTGGGCCATTGTGAACAGGTGGTTCGGCGTGTTGACCAGCACGATCGCGTCAACGTCCAGCAGGCCCGGAAGCCGCGTGGGGAACTCGCCGGCGCCGATGCCGCGTGCGTCGATCTTCGCGCCCGCCATGGCGGTCATCAACGGCTGGGCCTCCCGCGGGTCGGCCGAAACCACCAGGATGTGCCCAGGCCCGGCCACGAACGTCACGGCGCTGGCGCGGTTGTTCTGGGCCAGCTTGTCATCGGCTGGGCTGTCGGGGATGAACGTGGCGTCGAACTCATGCACGCCGCGCGTGCCCACCGGCAGCGAGATCGTATGCACGTTCGTGCCCGGCTTGAGGTGGACCGCTACGGCCACGGAGTCGCTGCCGGGGTTCAGGTCAACCGGCTTGCCGTTGAGCGTCAGCATGAGCTTGCCGGAGCTTTCGGACGTGCTGGTAAGAACGAAACGCAAGGGCACGGTCTGCCCGCTGCGTGCCCGGCCTGGGGCCACCAGGCGGCGGAAGACAACCTCGCGGTCGTACTTGTAGCGCAGGGGCAGCACGTCGATGGGAATGCGGTTTGCGGCCGCGACGCGGGCGACGGCCTTAAGGTCGCCGGCGGTCTCGTTGCCGTCGCTGATGAGAATGATTCTGATGGCCGTGCCGGGCGGGGCGATTGCCAGGGCCATTTGCACACCCGCGGCCAGGCGGCTCTGGTCGCCGATGAGCGTCAGGGTGCGGATGGGGATGTCGCTGGCCGTGCTGGGCAGGCGCGTGATGTCGGCCCGCTCGGCTATGTCGACCACTGCCAGCACGTCGCCCGGGGGCTTTGTGCCCAGGGCGGCGGTGACGTAGTCGTGGGCCGCCTTCTGCAAGCCCTCCGGCACGGACTGGCTGCGGTCCATGACGGCCAGCAGCGCCAGCTTGTCGTGAGTTTCGGTTATCGACGGCCTGGCAAGCGTGGCTGCCAGCACGAGCACCACCGCGAGGCGCAGCGTGATGGCGGCGACGCGGCGGACGACCCCGATGCTGCGCAGGGACCGCCATGCCAGGTACGCTACCGGCAGGGCGATCAGCCCGCAGGCAAGCCACCAGGGCTGCTCGAAATAAAACCCGTACGTCGCGATCATCGCAGCCTCCATGCATGGATGCGATTATTGCCGGCGTCCACAATATATGCCAGGCCAGAGCTGTCCAGCGCCACGCCCCACGGGTACGCCAGCTCGCCCAACTGCCGGCCGGGACTGCCCAGCACCGCCAGGCTGCGCCCTTCCGGCGAGAAGACCTGTATGCGGTTGTTGCCGTACTCGCAGACGACGATCCGCCCATCGCCCGCAAGGGCCAGGCCGTAGGGGTAGCGGAGCTGGCCTGCATCCCGGCCGACCGACCCGATATACCTTTCAAGCTTGCCCGCAAGGTCGTACACGGCGATTCGATGGTTGCACGCGTCGGCGACGTAAAGGCGTTTTCGCCCGGTGTCGACGGCCAGGGCGCTGGGGCGGGATAGCTGCCCGCTGTCGGCGCCGAAGGAGCCGAAACTGCCGAGGAACTTGCCCTCGAGCGTCCAGATGGTCACGCGGTCGTTGCCGCCGTACTCGCTGACAAACACGCGCCCGTCGCCGGCAAAGGCGACGTCGGTGGGGAAGATCATCTCGCCGGGTCCCGTACCGTACCGGCCGAAGCGGTGGACCTCCCTGCCGTCCGGGTGAAAGACTATCACGCGGTGGTAATGGGTGTCGGCCACCCACAGGTTGCCGTCCGGCGCGATGGTGAAGCCAGTGGGCTTGCCGGCGGCGAATTCGGGGAGGCGGAAACTGCCGAGGTACTTTCCGCCGGCGTCGAAATGCTGGAGGCGGGCGGTCTTGTCGACCACCCAGACCGTGGAGTCGCCGGCGATGTCGATGGCTCGCGGGTAAAGGAACTCGCCAGGCCCGGGCCCGCTGGCGCCGAAGTGGCGGACGACCCGCGGCGCGTCAGCCGGGTCGGAAGGCTCGCAGCCCGTGACCAGCCCAGCGGCGCACGCGGCCAGCAGCAAGGCCGCAACGCCCCCGGCGCCGCCGCGGCGCAGAAGCCGGCGGACAACCAGGACCGCCGCGGCGAGCATGGCGTATCCGCCGACGAGGACCAGACACGTGGCGATCACCTGCTGGTCGCGGGCGTAGTGCATCTGGTTGAGCAGGCTTTGGGCGAAGTTCGGCACACCGGCCGGCAGGAGAATGCTCGTCGCGGGAAGCTCCGTCAGTCCAAGCACGGTCACCAGCACGAACGCCGCGGTCGGCACGGGCCACTGGCGGGGCAGGTGGACGGACCACCACGTGCGCAGCGCACCGGCGCCGTCGGTGGCGGCAAGCTCGGAAAGCTGCCGGCTGCGGATGTCCAGGCCCAGGCGAAGCACCACCAGCGCCACGCCGGCCAGCCTGGCCGCAAGGCCGGCCGAGACGCTCCACCAGCCCTCGGCCAGGCCCGTGTGGGCATGAAGGCTTGCCTGGAGGTGTACCAGCGCCGCGCCGACCAGGCTGCCTGGGATCAGCGCCGCCAGGAGCATCGTCGGTATCGCCGCCGCGGAGATCGCCCGCCCGGCCCGGCCCATCGCGCCGCACGAAATCGCCCCGCCCGCCATGACAAGCGCCGCCGCCGCCGCGACCGACGAGGCCAGCAGGCTGGTGGCGAGCTCCTCGCGGTGGAGGTCCCAGAACATGGAAAATCCGCTGAGGTCGCGGACGGAAGCCGCCAGAAACACCACCGGCGCAACGACGGTAAGCGCCAGCAGGGCGGCGCAGAGAGCCCATCGCCAGGCCATGCGGCTTGGCGGCTCCGGCCCGGCCAGTGGGGCGTGCGTGGACCAGTCGCGGCTGCGACGCCACAACATTACCGCGACGAGCCCGGCTGGAATCACCGTCGGCCAGGCCGCGACGGCAACGGCGCCCGTCGAGCCGGTCTCCTCGTACAGCGTGGCCAGCTCGGTGCCGATGGTCCTCACGCCGGCCAGGTGGAAGGTCGCGAACTCCGCAAGCAGCAGCGTAAAGCACAGGCCGAATGCCAATAGCAGCGTGGGCGCCAGTTGCGGCAGCGTCACGGCCGTAAGGCGGCGCCAGGGCCCCGCGTCGAGCAGGGCATGTCGTTGCGAGTCGCGGTCGAGGTTGCGAAAGCCCTGGCCGATCAGCAGCGCCGCCAGCGGCCAGTACCACAGCAGCAGCGTGATGCAGGCGATGGCCATCCCGGCCGCTCGGGCCATTGCGGGCCTGGCCGAGAGGTAGTCGCCAAGAGGCGTCGTCGGGCTGCGGACCAGGTTCCACGCGTAGAGCAGCAGGTATCGCGGCAGCAGCAGCGCCGCCAGCAGCAGCGCCGCCAGCAGCGTTCGTCCGCGGCGGGCCGTGCCGAGCAGTTCACCCGGCACGAAGCCCAGCAGCACGCTCAAGGCGGCGATTGCTCCAGCCAGGGCGAACGACTGCCCGACGACCGCCCAGTCCATGGCCGCCGGGGCCAAAGAGGCTTGCCGCGGCGCCAAGGCGCCCACGTACAGCCAGGCCAGCGGCGCGGCCACCAAGGCCGACCAAAGGGCCAGCGAGACCGCCGCCAGGCACTTGGCTGCCGGATCACGACTCATCAGGGCAGGATCTCCTTGACGGCAGCGAGAGCCGCCGGCTGCTGGTCGGCAACCTTGCGGTAGTCGATTGCCAGCGGCTTGCCGATGGCGTATTTCGCATATTCCGCCGCCACACCCGGGCGAATGGGAATGTTGTGCGACTCGCTGGCGGCCAGCAGGCGCTCGACCTTCTCACTGAGCAGGAACTCGATCAATTCGCCCGCCGCGGCCTGGTTGCTGGCGCCCTTTACCAGCGCGACGGTGTTCGGAATTGCCAGCGCGCCGGCGCCGCCCTGGTCCAGCGGGGCCATCTCGATGGGCCAGCCGTTGCGCTGGGCGATGTACACGTCGTCGGTGTCGGTGAAGCACACGTCGGCCTCGCCGAGCCACACCAACCGCACGGCCGTGCTGTTGCCTTGAACCTGCCGCACGCCGTTGGCGGCCAGGCCGCGAAGGATCTCCCTGGCTCGCTCGGGCCCGTAGTGCGCGAACCAACTCGCCACGTCGCCGCGAGTGGTGCCGAAGGCGGGATTGGCCATGACGACCCGGCCCTTGAACTTCGCGTCGAGCAGGTCCTCGAGTTTTCGCGGGGCGTCGGTGGGCCCGACGCGCCTGGTGTTCCAGGCGATGACCCGCATCCGCAGGCCAAAGGCGTGCCACCGGCCGTTGGGATCGGCGAACTGCGCGGGCCAGTCCTTAACGGCAGGTGCGCGATAGGGCGCCAGGATTCCCTCATCGGCCAGGGCGATTGTCTGGAAGCACTCGCCGGACCACAGCACGTCGGCGGCGGGGTGGTCGGCCTCGGCCCGGAGCCGCTGGACAAGGCCGGTGGTCTTCGTTGCCTCCTCATCGTAGCGGACGACCACCTTGACGCCGGTCTGTTTTTCGAAGGCGCCCAGGATGTCCCTGGCGAACTCGGGGTCAACCGAGCAGTAGACGATGACCTTCTTCGGGGCGTCGGCGTCGGAGCGGCCGCGACTGTCGCATCCGGCGGCGGCCAGAGCCGCAAAGGCCGCCAGCACGACCGGAAACACGCGGCAGGCAAGAAGGCAGGCATGGGCCAATCGTGAGTCTTTATTGCGGATTGCGGATTGTCCCGGCGCGCCGGGGCGGATTCTCTTCTCCCCAAAGGCTTGGCCGAGGCAATCCGCAATCCGTCCCGGCGCGCCGGGACAATCCGCAATGAACTCCTGGCGGTCAAACAATGGCTTCACCTTGAAATCGTCGCATCACGGCTGGTTGGCGTCGGCGCCGGCGACCTGCTCCATGCCGCCGAAGTATTTTTTCACGGCCCCCTCATACTTGCGGGGGATCTTGTTGTCGCGAATGGCCTCGGCGGCGGCGTCCTTGGAGGCCTGGACGGCGGTGCTGAGCTTTCGCTTGGACTCGCCGGCGACCGTCGCGCCCTTGACCAGCCAACTGCCGATGATCTCCGTCTCGTCGGTGGGCTTGTTCCGCACGCCGTCGGCCTTGAGGTTGACATCCTCGGGATCGCCGGTGGGCCTCTTTCCCCAGGCCTGGGCGCGCCCTCCGCCGCCGGCCAGCCCGG
>CAYOBS010000207.1:0-1558 GCA_964402305.1 uncultured Planctomycetaceae bacterium
GCCCCTGCCCCGTTGGGGCCTTCGGGGCTTGTCGCCGCACTCCAAAGGGCAAGCCACGGCCGAGGCATTCTCCAGTTTGGCGTGACGCCGCAAAACGCGACAGCCTATGGAGTGTCCCGGCGCGCCGGGACCGCTTTGGATTGGTCGCCGCAGAACCAAGCTGGTCGATATCCCCCTGTAACTGAGCCATTAACAAACCCGCAATCGTGCGCTTGACGCAACCGGCCGGGGCCGGTACAAGTAGCGGTTTCTAAACCGAACCAATTGAGGAGCATACGATGGCGCAAGAACTGAAAATCTATTACGACAAGGATGGTTCGCTGGCGCCGCTGGCCGGCAAGACGGCGGCGGTGGTCGGATTCGGCAGCCAGGGCCATGCCCACGCGCAGAACCTGCGCGACAGCGGCATCAAGGTTGTCGTCGCCGAGTTGCCCGGGACGCACAACCACAAGCTGGCCGTCGAGGCCGGGTTCAAGCCCATGACCGCCGCCGAGGCCACGAAGATCGCCGATCTGATCATCATCACCCTGCCGGATGAACTCCAGGCGAAGGTTTACACTAAGGACATCAAGCCCAACCTCAAGTGCGGCGCGACTCTGGGCTTCTGCCACGGCTTCAACATCCGCTTCGGCTGCATCAAGCCGCCGAAGGGCATCAACGTGGTCATGATCGCCCCCAAGGGTCCCGGGCACACCGTGCGAAGCTGCTACGTCGAGGGCTCGGGCGTGCCTTGCCTGATCGCCATCGAAAAGGACGCCACCGGCGACGCCCACGACATCGCTCTGGCATGGGGCATCGGCATCGGCGGCGGCAGGGCCGGGATCATCGAGACGACCTTCACCGAGGAAACCGAAACCGACCTGTTCGGCGAGCAGACCGTACTTTGCGGCGGGCTGACAAGCCTGGTCAAGGCCGGGTTCGAAACCCTCGTCGAGGCCGGCTACCAACCTGGCATCGCCTACTTCGAGGTGCTCCACGAGCTGCTGCTGATCATCAAGCTGATGGCCGAGGGCGGCATGAGCTACATGCGGTACAGTATTTCCAACACGGCCGAGTGGGGCGACCTGCACGTCGGCCCCAAGATCATCGGCCCGGCCGTCAAGAAAAACATGAAAAAGGCCCTTGCCGCCATCCAGGACGGCAGCTTCGCCAAGCAGTGGCTGGCAGAGTGCGAGGCCGGCAAGCCGAACTTCAAGAAGCTCTACGAAGCGGACAAGAACCATGCCATCGAGGTCGTCGGGCGACAGCTCCGCCAGATGTTCTCGTGGATGGAAGCCAAGGAAACGCCGGAAGAGTAGTTGGGAAACAAACGGCGGAACCTGGAACCCGGAACACGGAACACGGGAAAGAAACGGCGGAACCGGGAACCCGGAACCGGGAACCCGGAACGCGGAATCCGGAAAAGAAACGGCGGAACACGGTTCCCGCTTCCGTTTTCCAGGTTCCAGGTTCCTGGTTCCTGGTTCCTGGTTCCAGGTTCCAGGTTCCAGGTTCCTGGTTCCAGGTTCCAGGTTCCAGGTTCCAGGTTCCTGGTTCCTGGTTCCTGGTTCCAGGTTCC
>CAYOBS010000207.1:1658-7004 GCA_964402305.1 uncultured Planctomycetaceae bacterium
GGTTCCAGGTTCCAGGTTCCAGGTTCCTGGTTCCTGGTTCCTGGTTCCAGGTTCCTGGTTCCTGGTTTCGCTTCTTGCGCTTTTGCGGCCTATGTTTGCACGGGCGGCCAAAGTCGGCCGTCGTGCCCGGACGGAAAGGTCTGAACATTGGAACCGGCTGACCTCCAAGGCGCCAGCGCGGAAAAGGCCGTTGTGCTCGTCGTTGACGACGATGAGGCAGTGCGCTCCCTGCTGGCCACCATCCTGCGGATGACGGGCGAGTTGCTCATCGTCGAGGCACGCGACGGCGTGGAGGCCCAGCAAATTCTGCGAGCAAGGCGCATCGACGTGGCCATAATCGACCTGCTCATGCCGCGGATGGACGGGCTGTCGCTGATGGCCTGGGGCAGGCAGGCAAAGATCGACACCACGTGGATAATCCTCTCGGGGCGGGGAACGTTCTCCGACGCGGTCAAGGCCGTGCAGATTGGAGTTTACGACTTCATCCTCAAGCCGCTTTCCTCGCCGGAATCGCTGGTGGTGCGGGTGCGCAACGCCGTCCGCCAGCGGCGCCTGGCGGCCGAGCGGGAACTGCTTACGGCCGACCTGAAAACCCGCAACGCCCAGCTCCGCGAGCAGGTCTCGCGGCTCCAGGATGCCTGCCGCCTGCTTAGCCTCCAGCAGGAGACGATCAACGATGACCTCCGCCGGGCCGAGCTTATCCAGCGGGCGCTGCTGCCGTTCGCCCCGCCGCCGCTTGGCAACTTCGCGGTGGACGCGATCTATCGCTCATGCAGCGACGTCGGCGGCGACCTGTACGACGTGGTCCGACTCGACGACCGCTACGTGGTCGCCTACGTCGCCGACGCGGCCGGGCACGGCGTCAGCGCCGCCATGCTGGCGGTGCTGCTCAAACAGCGCATCGCCATGGTCGACCCGGAGACCCAGCGTCCCATCGCCCCGGCTGTGGTTCTGAGCCGGGCCAACACGCACATCCGCCGCGAGTGCAGCGCGCCTGGCCTGTTCATCACGGCGGCGTACTGCCTGCTGGACGTCGAGGCCCCCGAGATAACCGTCGCGTCGGCGGGCCATCCGCCGGTGATCGTGCTGCGGCGCGGCGGCACGCGCGAGATGATCCACCACACCGGCCCGGCCCTTGGGATATCGTCCGACGCCATGTTCTCCCAGAAGACGCTCCACCTTGACGACGGCGACCGCGTGCTGCTGTACACCGACGGGCTTTACGACGTGGTCGAGCCGTCCGACAAGCCGCCCAGCGAGGCCGTCGCGGACGTCCTGGCCGGGCTTTCGGGCGATGGGTGGGAGCAGCTTCACCAGATGCTCGACATCGCAGCCAGGCGGCGAGGAGACCTGCCGCGGGAGGACGACCTGACGGCCGTGCTGCTAAGCGCGGGCCTCAGCACGTCGAGCATCGACAACGGCGAGCCCGCCCAGGCCGCGCCGCACGCCCCCGTGCCCAGCGGCGCGGAGATGCTGATTGGCGCCGGCTCCGGCGGCACGGCGATAAGCGTCAACGGGCGAGGCACCTGGATGCACTGCGCCGCCCTGCATGACGCCTGGCCGGAAATCAAGCGCCAAGCCGAGGGCGCCACGATCGACCTGTCGCTCTGCGAGATGCTCGACAGCACCTTCCTCGGCACGCTCCAGGAACTCTGCCAACGGGCCGACCGCGAGAAAGTCCCGCTGCGAATCCAGGGAGCCGTGCCGGAAGTGCGGAGGCTCTTCGAAGAACTGGGCATGCAGGGGGTTCTCAGCCATTTCTCGGCCACGATGAAGCCGCTGCCGCCGCAAATGCGCCCCCTGGCCGCCTGCACGAACGATCAACTCAACCGCCGGCGGATGCTCCAGGCCCACCAGGCCCTTGCCGGGCTATCGGAATCCAACCGCCAGGAGTTCTCCCGCCTCATCGAGCACCTGCGGGCAGAGATAGACCGGCTCGACGGGCCCAGAGACGCGAAAAAGAAGAAGTAGCATTGCGCTGTAACACGTGTAGTGAACCCCGAAATGCCCGAAATGCCCGGCTGAACTGCCTGGCTGAACTTGTGGTGGACGTCCATACCGCCAGCCGATACCATGTCATACACGTTCCGCGTTCTCATGGCTGTCTCCTTTCCTTCTCTAGGGCCATTACGAACTCCCCAGAGGATAGGTTATAGGAGGCAGCCTTTCATGGGATTAAACGCTGCCGGCCCTTCGGGGCTAAGCTTTCCCCTTCGGGGCTCGTGAATACACGAGAGACGACAACTAAATGAACACCGAGTCTTTGAAAAACAATTTGAATGACGATTGGAAGAGCAGTCTTGCCAACAACCGTCTTGTCCGCGTGTTCGCCGAGCTTCGCTCGGCCGGGCGGCACACGCTTATGCCGTTCATCACGGCCGGGTATCCCGACCTGGAGACCACCGAGGCGCTTCTGGCGGACTTCGAGCGGCGCGGGGTGCGGATATGCGAGATCGGCATTCCGTTTTCCGACCCGATTGCCGACGGGCCGGTGATCCAGGCGTCGTTCACCGACGCCCTCGAGGCCGGCGTTACGGTGGGCAAGATATTCCAGATGATCCGCCGCTACCGCCAGGCCGGCGGCAAGCTCGCCCTGACGGCCATGGGCAGCTATTCGATCATTTACCGTCATGGCGTAGCCACGTACGTCGCCGAGGCCACGGCGGCGGGCTTTGATGGACTTATCATCCCGGACCTGCCGTTCGAGGAGGCCGGCGCCATCGAGCCGCTGGCTGCCAAGGCCGGCCTGGCCAACGTGCTGCTGATCGCCCCGACGACCCCGCCGGCCCGCCGGCTTGAGATCGCCGCCCGCAGCCAGGCGTTCATCTATTACATCAGCGTCGCGGGCGTCACCGGCCAGCGGGACTCCCTGCCGCCGGAGACCATCGACGGCGTGACCGAACTGCGAAGCCATACCGACACGCCCATCTGCGTGGGGTTCGGAATCTCCAAGCCCGAGACGGTCGAGAGCATCTGCCGCGTCGCCGACGGCGCAATCGTCGGCTCCGCCATCGTCCGCCGAATCACCGACCACAAGGACCAGCCGCGGCAGGCCCTCGTATCGAAAGTCGGGGAGTTTGTAAGCGAACTGATTGCGCCGCTGGGGAAGTGAAGCGGGGCCGGGCCGCGACAGGGCGTGGAGCCGGCCGAGTCGGCGCGAGCAAGGACTACCAAAATGACTCGAGGTGTGGCATGAATGAAGGTGGCATAGATGCACGCTCTCTGAAGAGAAGCATTATCGTAATCGTGCTGTATTACGGAACGGTGGCGACGATGTGGTGGATCGCAACGTGGTTCATTGGCGATTCATGGCGCAAACCCGCAGAAATCATCTCAATAAAGTTGGCTGGCGGGGGTGAACTAGACTCTAATTACAACCCGATTGTCAGGAATATTGGGGGCATGTTTAGGCTGGGTATCGTCGGGCTACCATTGTGCGTCGCGTTGGCAAGCAGGTACTCCGCACTCATTCGCATCCCCTTAGCGGTTGTTGGTGTTGTGGTGTGGCTGATGTACATTGGGATGGTGGTGCTAGATGTGGCCTGGAAGCAGTTCGTACTGAATTGACATGGGCATTGAGGCCGTCCGGGTGCCGTGGTTTGCGGGGTGCCGTGGTTTGCGGAGGCCCGCAGGGCCGGAGCAACCACGTCTTTCGGCCTGATACCCCCCCCCGGCTTTGGCTAACGATTCCAGCCCCGAATGGGGCCGGCGGCGCCCATGAGTCCCTTCGGCCCGCCGGACACGGATTCCGGCCCTGGATCAAAATCGATATCATCGTGGAATTATCTGGATTATTCCACGATGATGTCGATAATGGTACAGGCATGAAACGTCAGATTCGACTATACGACACGATGCTGGCGGAGCACCTGAATCGCCATCGCCAGATGGCCTTTGTGGTCGGCCCGCGTCAGGTGGGAAAGACCACCACGTGCCGAGGCTTGTCATCGGCTTACCTGAACTGGGACAATTCCGACGACCGTCAGGTCATCCTCGACGGTCCGGCCGCCACCGCCGGCAGGCTGGGGCTGGATCGGTTGAGCCGGCGGCCACCCGTGGCCGTGTTCGACGAGTTGCATAAATTCGCCCGCTGGAAGGCCTTCCTGAAGGGCTTCCACGACACCTATGCCGATTCGGTCCGCGCGATCGTTACAGGCAGCAGCCGTATGGATGCCTATCGCCGCGGCGGCGACAGCCTCATGGGCCGCTACTTCCTGTATCGAATGCACCCCTTCACCGTGGCCGAGATCGCCAGCCGGAGCATACCCGACCCGCTGAAGGTCATCCGCCCTCCGCACCGGATCACCGAGAAGGACTTTGACGCCCTTTGGACGCACGGCGGATACCCCGAGCCGTTCCTCAAGCGCGATATCCGCTTCACGCGGCGGTGGAGCAGCCTTCGCCGGCAGCAACTCCTGCGCGAGGACATCCGCGACCTGACCAGGATTCAGGAGCTCGGCCAGATCGAGGCGCTCGTACACGTCCTCATGGAGCATTCCGGCGACCAACTCGTCTTCAGCAGCCTGGCAAGGCAGGTGCAGGTCTCCCAGGACACGCTGAGCCGATGGATCAGGACGCTTTGCGGATTCCACCTTGGGTTTCTCCTTCGCCCATGGTTCAAGAACGTCTCGAAGTCCCTGCGCAAAGAGCCCAAGTGGTTCCTGCGCGACTGGTCGAACATCGCCGATGAAGGCAAGCGGGCGGAGACTTTCGTCGCCTGTCATCTGCTCAAGGCCGTCGAGGGCTGGACCGACCTCGGGCTGGGCGAGTTTCAGCTTGGCTACCTGCGGGACAGTCTCAAACGAGAGGTGGATTTCGTGGTCGTCCGCGACCGCAAGCCCTGGATGCTGGTGGAGGTCAAGAAGGCCGACAGTCAGCCGAGCGATTCACTGGCTTACTTTCAGGACCAGATCAAGGCGCCCTTCGCCTTCCATGTCGTTCTCAACGCCGCCTTCGTGGATGCGGACTGCTTCGCCAAACCCCAGCCGCCACTGGTCGTGCCCGCACGGACGTTTCTTTCACAGTTGTTGTAGCCATGGCGCGTGGTGCCACACAAAAACCGCCCCCGCGCCGTCATTTACGCTGGCCGATGCCCAGCACATCCAGGAGCGTCTCCTCGTCGGGCGTGGGCCTGACCCAGCCCACGGCCGCAAGGACCGCCGCCAGGACGAAACCGGTAGCGAACCCGCCCACGTGCGCCCACAGCGCCACGCCTCCCGAGGCGCCAGCCGACAGGCACAGCACATCCCACGCAAGCCAGCACAGGATGATCCAGCCGCTGGACAGCGTGCTGATTCCCGGGCGAATCCAGATCACCCACAACACCGTCACATCATTGCGGGGGAA
>CAYOBS010000208.1:0-6937 GCA_964402305.1 uncultured Planctomycetaceae bacterium
AGCCTGAAGCCTGAAGCCTGAAGCCTGAAGCCTGTAGCCTGAAGCCTGTAGCCTGAAGCCTGAAGCCTGAAGCCTGAAGCCTGTAGCCTTTCTGTTAGAGGCTCCGCGCCACTTCGACCGTCTTGTAGAACTCCAGCGTGTCACCTTCCTTTATATCGTCGAATCCGGCGATCTTCAGGCCGCATTCCATGCCGGACCGCACCTCGCGAACGTCGTCCTTGAACCGCTTGAGGCTTTCCAGCGTCCGCTCGTCCATGACGACGATGTTGTTGCGGATCACGCGGACGCGAGCGTTGCGGTTGACCACGCCGTCGAGCACGTGGCAGCCGGCGATCGTGCCGACCCTCGACACCTTGAACACCTGCCGGACCTCGGCCCGGCCAAGGGTTTCCTCGCGAATCTCCGGGGTCAGGCCCTCTTCCAGGGCCTTGTGGACGTCGTCGACTATGTCGTAGATCACGCGGTAGACGCGGATGTCGACGCCCTTTTCCTCGGCCAGTTGGCGGGCGGAGGTGTCGGGCACGGCGTTGAAGCCGATTATCAGCGCTGCCGATGCCTCGGCCAGCGTTACGTCGCCGGTGGTGATCCCGCCGACGGCGGCATGGAGGATGTTGACCTTGGCTTCGGCGGTGCTGAGCTTCTCCAGCGAACCTGTCAGGGCCTCGATCGAGCCCTGAACGTCGGCCTTGATTATCAGCGGCACCTCGCTCGTCTTGCCCTGCTCGATCTTGCTCAGCAGGCTCTCCAGCGTGGCCTTGGGTCCGGCGGCGAGCTGGCGGGTCCGCATGCGCTGGCGGCGGTCCTCGGCGGCCGTGCGGGCCTGGTCGAGGTCCGCCACGACGTAGAACTTGTCGCCCGCCTCGGCCACGCCGTCCATGCCGGCGACTTCCACCGGCGTGCTGGGTCCGGCCGAGAGGATATCCTTGCCCTTGTCGTCGATGAGTTGGCGGACGCGCCCGTGGCTTCGGCCGGCCAGGACGATGTCGCCGACCTTAAGCGTGCCGTTGCGGACCAGCAGCCTGGCCAGGGGCCCGCGGGCCGGGTCGATCTCGGACTCGATGACGAACCCGCTGGCTGGGGCGCCGATCTCGGCCTTGAGCTCGAGCAACTCAGCCTCGAGGCTCAGCACCTCGACCAGGTCGTCGATGCCCTTGCCCGTCGTCGCGGAGGTCTGGATGACTTCCACATTGCCGCCCCACTGCCGCGGATTCAGGCCGCGCTCGGCAAGCTGGGCCATCGCGCGCTGGATGTTGGCGTTGGGGAGGTCCACCTTGTTAAGCGCCACCACGATGGGCACGTTGGCGGCCCTGGCGTGGTTGATCGCCTCGGCCGTCTGGGGCATCACGCCGTCGTCGGCGGCCACCACCAGCACCACCACATCCGTCATGTTGGCGCCGCGCGCCCGCATGGCGGTGAAGGCCTCGTGGCCTGGGGTGTCCAGGAAGACCACGTGCTTGTCGCCGATGTCGTAGCGGTAGCTGCCGATGTGCTGGGTTATGCCGCCCGCCTCCCCGCCCGCGACGGCGGTGTGGCGGATGCGGTCCAGCAGCGACGTCTTGCCGTGGTCGACGTGCCCGAGGAACGTCACCACCGGCGCCCGCATGACCATCTCGCCGGTGGGGCGGGCCTCGATCTGTTCCGCCACCTCCATCTCGGCCGTCCGCTCGCGACGGATGTCGAGCTCGATGTCGTAATCGGCGACGGCCAGCTCGGCCAGCGCTATGCTTAAGTTCTGGTTGGTCGTCACCATCGTGCCCGTTTCCATGAGCTTGCGGATGATCTCCGCGGCCTTCAGGCCGGTGGCGGCGGAGAGGCTCTTGACGGAGATCGGCTCGTCGATTTCCACTTTGCCTAACTTTACGGTCGGCCGCACCTGCCCGCCGCCTTTTCGGGCGACCGACGCGCGGTGCCTTCGCAGGCCTCCGCCGGCCGCGGCGGTCAGGCGGGCGGAACGCTCCTGGAGGTCGCGCTCTCGCCATGGCAGCCCGTCGGTTCCGACACCTTCGGCGCTGCGGCCCGTGCCGGCCCGGCGACGCGGGCTGCGACGCTTGCCCTTTTTCTTATCGTCGTCGTCGACGACCTTGCCCTTGGTGGACTCGGGGCCGCGCGTCGGCGCCGGCGGCGGCGGGGCGGTCGTTCCTCCGGGGCCGACGACCTTTGGCCCGGTGCGCATCTCAGTCGGGACCGGGCGGCGACGGCGGCGGGTATCCATGGGCTCGGGAGCCTCAATGCGGACGATCCGCGGACCGGTAAGCTTGGCCGGGCGGGGGACCACCTGCGGCCCGGCCGGCTTTATCTCGGGCCTGGACGGCTCCGGCTGCTGCTCCTGGCCCGGCTCGGGCGGGGCCTGTTCGGTTGCTTCGGCCTGCTCGGCTGCGACCTGTGCAGGCTGGGCGGTTTCGACCTGGGCCTCGGCCTGGGCTCCAGGCTCGGCCTGCTCGACCATGGCTGCGGCAGCAACGCCCGGCGCGCCCGGCTCAAGATTCGCGACCCCGACGGGCTGGGGCTCGGCGGTCGGCGCTTCCGTCGGCTCGACTTGGGCCTCGGCAGGAGGGGCCTCCGCGGCTTCGACATGTTCGACGTGGCGGCGGCTCTTGCGGGCCTTGGCACGCGCTTTTTCGAGGTCAACGTGCTCGGCGGTCTCAACCGCTGTCTGCGTTACATCCGGGCTGAACCACTCTCGTATCGTCGCCTCCAGACCGGCGGACAGCGTCGCCATGTGGTTCTTGACGTCCAGTCCCTCGGCGCGACACTTCTCGAGCATCGTCTTGCTCGTCACGCCGAGTTCTCTTGCAAGTTCAAAAATCCGTGTTGCCAAGAATGCCTCCCGGCAAGGTTAAATCAGCAACCACAACCAGTCATAAGCCCCGACCGAAACGATCGGCCGGGCTGTTTGCCCAATTGGCGATAGCCGCCGGCTCATTCGCCGCCGGTTGGGGCCTCGGTCTGGCCCTCGGGCGCCTCTGCGGCGGGTGGCGACGTTGCCTCGTCGGCCCCGGCCACCGCATCATCTGCAATGTCGAGATTCTCCTGAGCGTCGTGCCGGTCGCCTATCTCGGCCTGTTCGGTCGGGACTTCGGCCTGGGCTTCGGCCTGGGCTTCGGCCTGGGCTTCGGCCTGTTCGGTCGGGACTTCGGCTGGGGCTTCGGCCCGTACGCGGGCGGCGCGGGCCTCGGCGTTCTTGAGTTTTTCGACCGCCTGCTTGGCCGCGGCGGCCTCCTTGGCGGCCTCGGCGCAGCGGACGACGATCGACCTGGCCAGCGCCCGGTCCATGCCCAGCTCGTTGACCAGCGGCTCGGGCCCGACCTCCTCGACGTCAAGAACGCTGACCATGCCCATTGCGATGACGCGGTCGACGCTCGTCGAGTCCACGCCCTCGACCTCGCGGAGGCTTTTCTCCAGCAGGTCCAGGCCGGTGTTGAACTCCGCGGGCGTCAGGATGTCTATGTCCCAGTTGGTCAGCCGGGCCGCCAGGCGGACGTTCTGCCCACGCTTGCCGATGGCCAGTGAGAGCTGGTCCTCGGTGACCACCACCGTTGCCCGCCCAAGCTCGAAGCACAGGGCGATCTCCGCGACCTCCGCCGGCTTCAGCGAGTTGGCGATGAGGATCTTGGATGAATCATTCCAGCGGACGATGTCGATCTTCTCGCCGCCAAGCTCGTCGACGATGTTCTTGATCCGGCTGCCGCGGATGCCCACGCAGGCGCCGACGGCGTCGACTTTCGAGTCCAGGCTGTTGACGGCCACCTTCGTCCGGTAGCCCGCCTCGCGGACCAGGGCCTTGATCTCGATGATTTTCTCCGCCACCTCGGGCACTTCCAGGTCGAACAGCGCGCGGATGAAGTCCGGGTGCGTCCGGGAAAGTATTATCTTCACGGCGCTGGGCTGCTCGCGGACGTCCAGAATCATGGCGCGAATTCGCTCTTCCGGCATGTGGCTCTCGCCGGGGATCTGCTCGCCCTTGGGCAGGATAGCCTCGGTCCGGCCGAGGTCAACTATCAGCGAACCGCCTTCCCACCGGGCAGTCCGCCCGGTTACGATCTGACCGCGCCGTTCCAGGTACTCATCGTGGATGCTTCCCCGCTCGGCCTCGCGAATGCGCTGGATCATCACCTGCTTGGCTGTCTGGGCGGCGATTCGCCCCAGGTCACGGATGTTCATGACCTTGCCATCGACGCTGGCCGAGATGTCGCCCGACTGGCGGTCGATGTGAACCGTAACGTCCTCGGTGCCGATGTTCTGCTTGCGCATGGCCGAGAGCATGGCGTCCTCGAGGTCCTCCAGGACGACCTCGCGGTCGATATTCTTGTCCCTGGCCAAGCCGTCAACTATTCGCAGAAGTTCTTGGTTCATATCGGTTCCAGGTTGTCCGCGGGCCCGGCGAATCGGCCCGCAACACAGGCAACAAAAAAAGTGGGTCGCCTCGCCCACTTCCAAGCCTCAGCCTCGTCGCGTTGCGGGTCCGGCGCCATCCGGGCCCGTAATGGATGCAGATTCCTACGGAGCCCGGCGCGTTTTGCACGCACCGAACGAAACATGCCCACGCCGGAGTCTTCCATGGAAGACTCCCAACGCGGACGGCGCCGAACTGGCCCTACGCCTTGCCACCGGCTTGGATCCTGGTCAGGCACAACATTTTGTTACGAACTCTGGCCTGATGGTTCTTGTCGCCATCACTATCCACACGCATGCACCGCCCCGACGGCATCGGCTCGCCGGTAAGACGCTGCCCAAACGTAACTCTTTGCCGGTAATCACCGTGCGATTGAAGAAGACACTCTCCCCGTCCCCGCCCGGTCTGGCCTGGAAGAGCCCACGACCCGGGGGGCAGCGAGGCGGCGGCATCAATCGCTGACTACGCAGATTACAAATTATAGAAACCGGCCAAGGCCAGTCAACAAAAATCCCCGACGATCCCGGTGTGCGGTGGCAGCCGGTAGCCAATAGCGAGGAACGGCGGAACCCGCAACGGCGAAACAGCGGAACATGGAACCCGGGAACGGAAAACGGCGGAACCCGGAAAAGCCGAACAGCGAAACCTGCCTTCGCCAAGGCAGGCAGGCCTGGAACCGGGAACGTGGTATTGGAAAGGCGACAGCCCTCGTCCTCGTTCTCGTTCTCGTCCTCGGCTTTTCATGTTTCCGGGTGAGCCGAAGGCTCATGTTCGACTGCGAAAGGCGCCGTTTCCCGGGTTCCCGGTTCCCGTGTTCCGGGTTCCGTGTTCCCGGTTCCGCCTTTTCCCGGCCACTGGCTACTGGCTACTGGCTACCGGCTACCGGGTACTGATTCCCGTTTTCCGCTTCCGTGTTCCAGCGGCAATCTTGCAGGTCCGGGGCGTTGCCGTTATACTGCTTGGTTCGCGGGCGTTTAGCTCAGTTGGCTAGAGCGCCTCCCTTACAAGGAGGAGGGCGCTGGTTCGAGCCCAGCAACGCCCATCACCATCAAGAACCCCTGAAACATGGGGATTCTTGTTGAGCTTTCGCCGGCCGGGACGGCGCTTCCCCGAATTGCCGATGGACATGATAATGACGCCCGCCCAGGAGAGCAACCCCGGCGCGCCGGGGCTCACCGGCGTGCCATCGGCCTTCGACGGCTCGGTCTGGAAAATGGTTGGCGTTCCTATTCTGCAATCATTCCCGGCGCCTATACCCGGCCACCTCGTCATAAAGCCGCTCGTGTGCCGCGACGGTCTGCTCGATGGTGAACTGATCGACGATCCGCCGCCGCCCGGCTGCGCCAAGGCGGGCGCGCATCGGCCCATCCGCCACCAGCAGGCCGATGGCGCTTGCCAGGGCGCCGGCGTCTTGACGCTCGACGAGCAGGCCGGTCTGCTGCGGTACGATCAGGTCGCGAATGCCCGGCACGTCGGCGCCGATGGCCGGCAGCGACGCGCTCATCGCCTCGCCCAGTGCCAGCGGCCAGCCTTCCCACAGGCTGGGCATGACGTAGACATCGGCCGCCGAAAGCACGGCCGGGACGTCGGCGACCATTCCAAGCATGCGCACCAGGCCGCCGCCGGGGCCATGCGCGATAAACTCCTCGACGGCATGCCGCCGCGGGCCGTCCCCGGCGATGACGGCGCGGACGCCTCGCCCGCCCGACGCCAGTTGCCCCAGCGCGGCAAGGAGCGTCTCGACGCCCTTGTAGAATTCGAGCCGGCCTACGAAGGCCAGCAGCACCTCGTCGTCGGCGAGTTGCCACGCACTTCGCAGGTGTTGCCGGCTTGCCTCATCGTGGCGGAACTTCTGGACGTCCACGCCCCAGGGGATGACGATGTAGGCGTCGTCGGGCAGCTTGCTCTTGCCCGCGTGGTGGTCGCGGACGGACTGCGAGACGCAGATCACGCGGTCGCAGGATTGTTTCAGCAGGCGTGCGTAGGCGAACTGCCAGGGGCGGAACCTTCCCTCAGCCGTCCATACGGTATGCACGAGATGGGGCACGCCGGCGGCCTTTGCCGCGGGCCTGCCGGCCAGGTCGGCGTGGAACAGGTGCGTGTGCAGCAGGTCGAAGTGCCCGTCGCGGAGAGGCTTTATCAGCCTGGGCAGCTTCATGAAGTCCCACTTGCCGCGCAGGTGCAGCACGGTTGCGGCGATGCCCGCCGCGGCCAGCCTGGCCGACATCGGCCCGTCGCGAAGGGCGAAGACCTCGACCTCGAACCGCTGCCGGTCCATGCGGGTGACAAGATCGTAAAGGCCCCGCTCGGCCCCGCCGATTCCCAGCGTCGTGATGAGTTGGCAGACCCGAAGTGGTCGCATGATAAGTCAAATGCTAAATGCTCAATGCCAAATGCTCAATGCCAAATGCCGGGGATAAGAAGAAACAACATGTTCACGCAGAGGTCGCGGAGAGCGCGAAGGGGTCTTCGGCCGCAACCAAATTGCGGATTGCGGATTGAGCCTGTGAAAGAATCATGATTTCCGGAAGCTACTCATTTGAT
>CAYOBS010000209.1:0-6930 GCA_964402305.1 uncultured Planctomycetaceae bacterium
CGGGCGCCAAGGTCCAGGCCGGCTGGAGCACCATGATGAACAAGCCGATGTAGGCGGCAGCGGACGCCACTGCGGGGCGGGTTGCAAGTCAGCCCGCCCCGCGGCGGTTTTGTTTTGCCGGCGGGTCAGCACGCGGTACCCCGCCCCGGAAGTTGGGGGGCGAATGCAGCACCCTCCCCGGCATAGGACCTATAGGACCTATTAGCCAATCCCGTTGGCTCGGCACCCGGCTACCCGGCTTCGCCTCCGGCTAATCCGTGACAAGCCTTGGCACGGGCTCCCGGGTTCCCGGTTCCCGGTTCCGTCGTTTCTTCTCCTGGCTACTGGCTCCCGGCTACTGCCTTTCGCGCCGTCTGTGCCAGTATTTCCATCAGCCGCCGCACCAGTATGGGGCCTGGCCAGATCCGCTTGGCCCGCTCGGCGTTGTGCTGCCACCAGCCGAGCAGGTTGGCCATGAGCACCAGCGTGGGGCGTGTGCCCTCGAACTCCGCGGCCCAGGCCGAGACGACCTGGTGCATGGAGAAGGGCCTGGCTGCGCGTGTTTCGGTGTTGGTGGCGCAGCATCGCGGGTCGGACAGGGCCAGGAACTCCCGGCAGGGCAGTGGCCTGCTTCGGTACAGGCCGCAGGCGTTGCCGGCCAGCAGGGGGCAGGGGAAGCGGTTCTCGCTCCACCACTTTCCGGCCAGTTCGCGCTGAGCGGCCGTGCCGGCGGGGTTGTTGGGGTCCAGCGCCGCCATTTTCCCGGCCAGGTCGGTCTCGGCGAGTTTCCGCTCGGCTTTGAGAAACAGCGGTTCGAGGCGGCGCCGCTCGCGCTGGGATAGTGCCTGGAGTTCCTCGATGAGCCGAAGCGCCTCCGGCACGGTCATGGGCACAAGGAAGCTCGAGCAGCACGCCCCGCAGCCCTTGGAGCAGGTGATTTTCCCGCCGGCATCCTCGACGCCGCGGATTATCCGCCGGACGAAGTCGTCGCAGATTGCCCGCGCCAGCCCGGCGGCGTCCTGCAACCTTGCCGGGCTTGCGGGCACGGCCACGCGAAAGCTCGCCACCTGCCCGAGGTACGGCACGTGGCTCTCGATAAGCACGCACCCGTCCGGCGCGATCTCGTCGCCGGCAAGGAGGCGAATCCTGTTTGGCTGCCCGCTCATGACCTTTCTCCGATGGGCTATCTCCGATTGGCTATCATTGTAACCTGACCATGGTGGCATTAAAGTGGATGCTCTCCTTCAGGAAGACCGAAAGGACGCAGTCCATGTCAAAACGCATCGTAATCGTCGGCGGCGTGGCCGCGGGAGCGTCGGCGGCCGCCAAGGCCCGGCGCGTCGGCGAGGACGTCGAGATCGTGCTTGTCGAGGCCGGAAAGTACGTCAGCTTCGCAAACTGCGGGCTGCCCTATTACGTCGGCGGGGAGATCGCCCGGCGCGAGGACCTGTTCGTCGTTACGCCGCAGATGTTCCGCTCGCGTTTCGACATCGACGTCAGGTGCGAGACCGTCGCCACCGCCGTTGACCCGCGGCGCAAGTGCGTCACACTCGTGCATGGCGGCGATTCGCAGGAACTCCAATATGACAGGCTGATCCTTGCCACCGGGACCAAGGCCGTCGTCCCGCCGATTCCGGGCCTGGACCAGGCCGGGATGTTCACCGTCCGCACCGTGCCGGACGTCGATGCTATCGTAGCCAGGCTGGCGGCGGTCCCCCCATCGGCCGGTCGCGCCACGGCCGGGGCCGAGGCCGGAACCGAGTCGCCGGCGCGGGCGCTGGTCATTGGCGGCGGGTACATCGGCCTGGAGATGGCCGAGCAGCTTCGCCGGCGCGGCCTGCACGTTACCATCGTCGAGATGCTGCCGCAGTTGATGGCCGCGATGGACCCGGAGATGGCCGTGCCCGTCCAGTCGGCGATGGTCGAGGCCGGGTGCGAGGTCGTGCTGGGCGACGCGGTGGCCCGGATCGCCGCGGCAGAGGGCGGCAGCGTGGCCGTAACGAAGTCAGGCCGGCGCGTCCCGTTCGACCTGGGCATCGTGGCGGTGGGGGTCCGGCCCAACGTCGAGTTGGCAAAGTCCGCGGGCATCAAGCTGGGCGCCACGGGCGCCATCGCGGTGGACCGCTCGCGGCGGACCAGCGACCCGTCGATATACGCCGCCGGCGACAACAGCGAGACATTCCACGCGGTTCTAGGCCGGGCGGTAAACATTCCGCTTGCCGGCCCGGCCAACAAGGCCGGGCGGGTGGCCGGGGCGAACGCGGCGATGGACCTTTGCGGCGCGCCGGCGGATGATCCGCGGCGGCTAGCAATGCCGGACGTGCTGGGCACGGCGATCGTCGGCGCCGCCGGCGCTATTGCGGCCGTGACGGGCATAACCGAGACCCAGGCCCGCCGAGAGGGGATCGCCTGCGCCGTGACGTACCTTCCGGGCCGCAGCCACGCGGGGTATTACCCCGGCGCGGCGATGGTTCTGCTGAAGCTCATTTACGCACCCGCCACGGGCAAGCTGCTGGGCGCCCAGGGCGTCGGCGGGCCTGGCGTGGACAAGAGGATTGACGTGATCGCGACCGCCATCAAGGCCGGCATGACGGTCGAGGACCTTGAGGACCTCGACCTGTGCTACTCGCCGCAGTTCGGCTCGGCCAAGGATGTGACGATCCTGGCCGGGTTCGCCGCCGCCAACACCCGCCGCGAGGTAATGCCCGCCATGACGCCCGGCGAGATGTTCGACCGCCTCGAGGCCGGCCAGCCGCTGACGGTCCTGGACGTCCGCACCCAGCCGGAATGGGACGCCGGGCACGTCGAGGGCGCCATGCACATCGACCTCGGCCAACTCCGCAAGCGAATCGCCGAGGTCCCCGCCGACAAGCCCCTGGCCGTAACGTGCGGCAGCGGCTACCGCAGCTACCTCGCCCAGCGAATCCTCATCAACGCCGGCAGAAACAACGTCTACAACGTCCTGGGCGGCAGGATGGTCACCGAACTCGTCCAGGCCGCCAGGGCAGGGGGAAAAAAGAAGTAGAAACAGAAGGTTCACGCAGACCCACGGTCCCTGCGGGAGGGCGCTGAGGACGCGGAGAAATCAGACATATGGTCCTATAAGTCCTATAGGACCTATTGTTTCCTCCGCCCCGGCGCGCCGGGGTAAACTCCCCTCTGCGTTGAACTGCCGTTTCTTTGGCTCCCTCATTTCCACGGGTACAGCAGGACCTTGCCGCACTGGTGGGTCATTTGCAGCTCCCACGCGTCGGCGACGCGGGACATCGGGAACGTGTGTGTGATCGCCTTGTCCAGCATCGCTCCGGCCGCGGCGATGGTCTGCATCATCCGGGGTGTGTCGCGGAGGTTCCAGTGCCAGACGCCGTGGAGGGTCAGGCCCTTTCGGATGAGGTCCTGGCTGATCTTCACGGGCAACTCGCCGGACTCGCCGACGAACGAGACTTGTCCGCGCCGCCTTGTCGCGTCGATCGCCAGTCGCTGGGCGGCCGCGATGCCGGAGCAGTCGATTGCCTTGTCCGGCCCGACGCTGCCGGTGAGGTCCATGATCGCCTTCAGGGCGCCCTCGGCCAAGGGGTCTATCGCCGCCGCGGCGCCGATGTCCATCGCGAGTTTCCTGCGGTATTCGCACGGGTCAGCCGCGATCACGCGCGCGGCTCGCACGACGCAGTTGATTACCGCGCCGAGCCCCACAGGCCCCAGGCCGGCCACCAGAACGGTGTCCATGGCGTCGACGGCCATGCGCTGGGCGGCGCCGAACGTCGGGCCCAGGCCGCAGCACGCCATCGACGCGTGCTCGTAGGAAATCCCGTCGGCAATCGGCAGCAGAAGCCAGTCGGCCTTGATGGTGTACTGGGCGTACGTTGCCTTGCCGGCCTGGCAGTTGCAGATCGCAAGCGGGTCTGCCCTGACCTGGCAGTGGATGTAATCGCCGGCCAGGCACATCGGGCACTTGCCGCAGGACCAGCCCGGCATGACCACGACGCGGTCGCCGACCTTCACCTTGCCCGGCTGGGCGACGGCGACGACTTCCCCTGCCGCCTCGTGCCCGAGAAGCTGGGTGACCGAACCCTGGTTGTAAGCCTTGTACTCTGTACACATCGGCACGACGTGGACCTTGACCACCGCGAAGTCCTCGCCCGGCGTGGGATCGGGCAGGTCGATGAGAGCGGCCTGGCGAGGTCCGGTAATGGAGGCGACTTTCATATGCATCCTCACGAAACGGAGTCATCGAAACTTGAAGAGATTGCCCGAAGCCCGTTGCCTCGGGCCGACGCACAGTATTGTGCCGCCCCGCCGAGCGGGAGGCAATCCTTCTAACGAGCCGGAAATGAGAAACACTTTGCATACGAGCCAGGGGCGAGGACTATATGTCCTATGGGTCCTATGGGTCCTATGTGATCTTGCCGCTACTCCCTCGCCCTTGAACCAGTGCGGCGGAGTTGTCATTATGGACTATCAAGCCCGGCCGTGGCGTTTGCGGGCCGGGCGGGAACTTGCCTTAGCCCTGGACGGGTATATGCGATGCTAGGCTTCTTCAACATCGGCTGGCAGACGGCGCTTTTGATTGTCCTGTTTGTGCTGGGGATCATCGTGATTCCCCTGCCCGGGCGTTTCATGCGCCGAGCGAAGCGCAAGTGCGTCATCTGGACCGAGCAGTTCCTGGCCGCGCCGATCGAGTCCATCCATGACGTGGCCGAGGCGTTCTTCTGCTCCTACGACGCCGGTGAGTACGTGCTGGTCGACAAGCAGCGGTTTCGCCTGACGTTCCATCGTGGCCCGCAGCCGGGGCAGCAGGATGAGCAGATCGTACTCAGCCTGCGCGGCGAGGTGCCAATATATGAAGTGCCCGTCACGCTCCGCGTGCTGCTCCAGCCGAGGGCAGGCAGCCTGCTTGTGACGCTCAAGCACGAAGTCCAGCCGCCAGGCGAGATGTCCGCCAAGCGCCGCAAACGCCTGACCAGGCTGTTCGACGACGAACTGGAAGACTTCCGCGGCTACCTCCGCGAGAACTTCGGCGAGCCTCAGACCAAGGCGCTTGAGGCCCCGCCAAGGCCCAAGAAACGCATCGACGTCCGCCGGCCTGAATAGCCGCTTAAATCTCGAATCTCGAATCTCGAATCTTGAAAGGAAGTTTCCATGCACGGATTGTTACTTCGCCCCGGCGTGCTGCTCGCCGCGGCATGTGGCCTGCTTGCCTTGTGCGGGGCCGCCGCGCTGCGCGCCGGCGACCAGCCCCAGTGGGGGCAGGCGTGGTCGCGGAACATGGTTTCCGACGAGGCGAATCTGCCGGGCGACTTCGACCTCGCCACGGGACGAAACGTGCTGTGGACGGTCGAGATCGGCACGCAGTCGTACGTCTCGCCGATCATCTCCGGCGGGCGGGTGCTGGTGGGCACCAACAACGATCGTCCGCGCGTGGCAAGGCACACCGGCGACCGCGGCGTGCTGCTGTGCCTGGACAGCCGCGACGGCCGGCTGATCTGGCAACTGACCGTGCCCAAGGCGGGCGACGACCCGTACCTCGACTGGCCTCACTGCGGCCTGACCAGTCCGCCCACGGTCGAAGGCGGCCGCGCGTACGTGCTGACCAACCGCGGGGACGTGGTCTGCCTGGACATGGCCGGCATGGCCAACGGCAACGACGGGCCCTACCGCGACGAGGGAAAATTCATGGCGCCGAAGGGCGTCGAATCGGTCCCGGTCAAGCCCGACGACGCGGACATACTGTGGACCTTCAGCGTGCCAGACCAGGCCGGCACGTACCGGCACGATGGGGCGTTCGCGTCGATCCTCATCAACGGCCGGCACCTGTACCTCAACACGTGCAACGGCGTGGACAACACGCACCGCACGATCCGCCGCCCGGACGGCCCGAGCCTGATCGTGCTGGACAAGCAGACAGGGCGCCTGGTCGCCCGCGATGGCGAGCACCTCGGCCCGCAAATATTCCACTCCACGTGGGCGCCGCCCGCGATGGGCGAAGTCAACGGCCGAAAGGTCGTGTTCTTCGGCGGCGGCGATGGCGTGTGCTACGCCTTCGAGGCCCTGGAACAGGACGCGGGACCAGCCGACGGCGAGCCGCGCGCGCTGCGGAAGGTCTGGCAGTTCGACTGCGACCCCAACGCACCCAAGCAGGACATCCACAGCTACCTCGGCAACCGCCGCGAAAGCCCCAGCACCATCATGGCCATGCCCGTCTTCCACGCCGGAAAGGTGTTCGTCGCCGCCGGCGGCGACATGTGGTGGGGAAAAACCCAGTGCTGGCTCAAGTGCATCGACGCCACGAAGACCGGCGACGTGACGCGCTTAGCCGAGGTCTGGTCGGTGGCGCTGAATCGCCACTGCTGCTCGACGCCGGCGATAGCCGACGGGCTGGTCTACATCGCCGATTGCGGCCGATGCCTGCGCTGCCTCGACGCCGGCACCGGCAAGGAGTATTGGACGCACCAGACCGACGGTGAAATATGGGCCTCGGCGCTGGCAGCCGACGGCAAGGTCTACATCGGCTCGCGGGCGGGGGACTTCCACATCCTGGCGGCAGGGCGCCAGAAGAAGCTGCTTTGCTCGGTCAAGCTGGACTCAGGCATAAGCGCCCCTCCGACTGCCGCCGATGGCAGGCTGTACCTGTGTACCATGAAGCGCCTCTACGTCCTGGCTGCGCAGGCGAGCGGCACCCTCACCCGGCCCTGAAGGGCCACCCTCTCCCGTCAAGGGAGAGGGGTTTAAGAGAGCCGGCCACGACCTCGCGACGGTTGAGTTGCTCAAGTGGTTCCCGGCCTGAGGCTCGCGCGAGGAAATCGGCAAACCACGACACCCTGCTCGCTGAAGCGAGCTGGCATCGGGCTGCCAATTCCTGGTTCCTTGTTCCAGGTTCCGGATTCCGCCGTTGTTTCTTCCCGGCTACCGGCTACCGGCTACCGGCTACCGGCTACCGGCTACCGGCTACCG
>CAYOBS010000210.1:0-6912 GCA_964402305.1 uncultured Planctomycetaceae bacterium
ATCGAAGTCATCGCGCCACCGGCCTCGGCGGCCCTCGGCGCCCTGGAGGACAGCACTAAGATCAAGATGTGGCAGGAGCGATCATCGTATATCCTGCCGGTCAGCGTCAGCGTCAACGCGATGCCCTCGGGCGCGGCGACCACGTATACCAACAACTTCAGCAGTGTGGCCGGGTCCATTCCGGCCGGGACAACGGTCGATTGCTACTTCCTGCACTTTGACCCGGTGGGCAGCCAGAACTCGACGGTTACCAACCAGACTATTAAATTCTCGGGCGATATTATCGGTGTCCTGTGGAACGTGGGCACACTGGACGCGACGGACCAGGTGCTCGGCAGCCCGAGCACCGCTGCCTACGAAACCGGGGTCGGCGCCCGCGGTTATGAAAACGGCGCGGAAATCGTGAGCATAGGCGCCGACAAACGCACGTTTACGGTCAATACATGGGTTTCGACGAGCCCCGGCGAGGAAACCCGCATCCTGACCGTGTCTGGCGGTGTGGCCAGCTACGGCATGAACATGCTGGTGGGCGCTTCCCCCATCGTCAAATCCGAGCAGATCTACATCGTCGAATACGACCGCGACATGGTGAACATAAACGACCCCACGTGGGTGAACTACATAGCCAAAAGGCATTACGGCAAGAGCAACGCCCTGTTCATGGACGGGTCGGTCAGGCTGCTGACTCCCGAGCAGTACGACACCCGCCCAGGTCTGTGGCGGCCGGACCACTGAGATTACGGCGATACAAGAACTCCGGTTCGTTGGGAGAAGTGCACATGATTCGGCATTGCCTCGTTGTGGTGTGTTTTGCGGCGACCGTCCTGTCGGCCGGCTGCGGCGGCAAGAGCGACGACCACGTCGCGCGCCAGGAGAAGAACCTCAAGTCGGAAACGCCCCAGGTGCGGGCAAAGGCGGCCGAAGAACTCGGCAACGCCAGCCCCACAGACCTGGTGTCGGCGATGCCGGTCCTGCTGTCGGCGCTGAAGGACGAACGTCCGGAGGTCCGCCAGGCGGCGGCCGTGTCGCTGAGCCAGGTTCCGCCGGCCCAGCGCCCGAAGGTGGTGCCCGCGCTGACGGAATCGCTGAACGACACCAACGCGGACGTGCGTCACAAGGCCGCCCTGGCGCTGAGCAAGATCGGCCCGGACGCGGTCCCCGCCAAGAGCAAGTTCATCGAGATGCTGCGGAACGGCGATCCCAAGGACGCATGGTGGGCCTGCGAGGCCCTGGGCAGAATGGGCCCACAGGCGTCCGATGCCGTCAGCGCCCTGATGACCCAGCTCGACTCGCCCCTTCGCGAGAACCGCGCCCGCGCCGCCTGGGCTCTGGGCAGGATCGGGTCCGCGGCCGGTGCGGCCGTCACGAAACTGACCCAACTGACCCAGGACCCCGAAAGGCCGGTGCAAGCCTCGGCGGAGAACGCCATCCACCAGATCACCGGGCGGTAGAAACTGCCCGGACCGATCCGTCAGCCCAACCGCATCGGCAGCAGGCCGTCATGAGAGTCACCTGCGTTCAATACGACATCGTCTGGCATGACAAGCCCGCCAACTTCGCCAAGGTCCGCTCGCTGCTGGCGGCAGCCGACGGGTGCCAGCCGGGCGGGCTGATCGTCCTGCCTGAAATGTTCTCCACCGGCTTCAGCATGGACCTCCATGCCACGGCGGAAAGCTTTTCAACGACGGCCGGGGCGGGCGCCGTCGCGGGTGTTCAACTCAGGCCCGCGGAGGTTTTCCTGGCCGAGCTGGCCCGGCATTACGGCTGCCACGTGCTGGGCGGGGTGGTCAATGTCGCCGCCGGCGGCCTTGGTCGAAACGAGGCCCTGCTGATCGGCCCGGCCGGCCTGGAGATCATGCGGTACGCCAAGATGCATCCCTTTTCCCATGCCGGGGAGGCGCGATACTTTGCGCCGGGCAATTCGCCGGTCGTGGCGGACCTGGCTTGCTGTGAGCCTGGCCGGCAGGGGCCCGCCAGGCTATCGGGCTTCATCTGCTACGACCTGCGTTTCCCGGAGGTCTTCCGCTCGGCCACGATGGCCGGGGCGGAGGTCCTGGCGGTCATTGCCAACTGGCCCGCGAGCCGGTGCGAACATTGGCGGGCGCTGCTGGCAGCTCGGGCGATCGAAAACCAGGCCTGGGTTGTGGGTGTAAATAGGGCGGGCAGCGACCCTGACGTGAGTTATTTCGGCGGAAGCGCGGTTGTTGACCCCCGTGGGCGGGTAGTGGCTGAGGCCGCCGACGGCGAGATGGTTCTCCAGGCCGAGCTGGATCTGGCGGCCCTGCGGCAGTATCGGCGCGAATTCCCCGCCTTGGACGATACTCGCCCGGGCTGGGTCAGGCGGATTGGTAGCCGGTAGCCAGTAGCCGGTAGCCAGTAGCCGGTAGTTGTTCCCACGCACGGGGGCGAAGGAGCATAGGTCTTATAGGTCCTATAAGACCTATGGTCTTGTTCCCACCACCTGAGGTCTGAAGCCTGAAGCCTGAAGCCTTCTTCGCACTGGTGCAATAATCGGACTTAATCGGACTCAATCCGCTTGACGGCGTGGTGTGACTTAGGTTAGAATAGCGCCTGTTGGAAGCACCGTGTAGCAGTAGCACCGTGTGGCAGTAGCCGGTGGCGGCCTTTGTGGGCCGCGTCGAGGTGCGCTACATATTTTTCGGATAGCGACGGCCAGGATCGTTGACAAGCAGGCCGTCCGACAAGCGATGTTCAGTGCCAGGCGTTTTTTCGCTTTTTCGTGATTTTCGCGGAGAGAGCTTGGCATGTGCGGTGGCGTCGCCCGGCCGATGGCTGGGAGAACCGACTGAAAAAGGGCGTCAAAGCGTTGAACATCGATAATTCGCGCCGCTCGATTTGGGCGGTCGAGGCCTTCGGGCCATATAGTTACATGAGCCTACGAAGTAAGTATTTCAGAGCGTCGATAGACTGATTACAACCCATGGCAAGCCAATCCCAAGAGCCGTAGAAACATGCAGTCAGGCATAGGCCCACAACCGGCGCGGGTTTCTTAAGTCGTTGCCGGTGCGTGTATTGGCATTGCAGGTGCGGGCGATGCAGTCGTAGAGATAGCTCGGGGACTCATGTGATGGGCCTTAAGTGCCTCCCGGGGCCGCAGCAAGATGGCTCCACGGGCCTGCTTGTCCGTTGAACGATCCCGCGCCGCGCTCTTACGCCATAGAAGGGAGCGTGACATGGATCTGTTGGCCTTTACAGAGTTCACCTTCGCACAGAAGGCTGCCCTTGCATTCGGGGCGGCGATGATGGGGGTTGTTCTGACCGGTGTGGTCATGACGCTGATCCAGCGGCGAAAGAGGTCGGACTACGCGCGCGAACTGGACAGCATGAAGAAGCAGGCCCAGGCCGAGGCGGCCAAGATAATCGCCCAGGCCCAGGCTGAGGCAAAGAGCGAGTTCATCAGGCATCGAGTGGATTTCGACACCGAAACCAAGAGCGCGCGACAGGAGCTCAAGGCCGAGGAAAAGCGCGTCGCGAAACGCGAAGACCTTATAGACCAAAAGCTTGAGACGCTAAGCGCCAAGGAAAGAACGCTCGAAGCCGCCCAGAAGGGCATCATCGAAAAAGAGCACGCCCTGGCCGCGAAGGACAAACAGCTCAACGACGTCATAGCGCGCCAGAAAAGCCAGCTTCTGAAGGTCGCCAGCCTGAGCATGGAAGAAGCCCGCGCCACGCTCATGCAGCAGGTTGAGCGCGACATGGAGAAAGAGACCGCCGAACTCATCTCCACCAAGCTCGATCAGGCCAAGGAAACCGCGGAGGCCCAGGCCCGGGAGATAATCGTCACGGCCATCCAGCGTTACGCGGCGGAACACACCTGCGAATCGACGGTTTCGACGGTTGACATCCCTTCTGATGACATGAAGGGCCGGGTCATCGGGCGCGAGGGCAGGAATATCCGCGCGTTCGAAAAGGCTACGGGCGTTGACGTTATCGTCGATGACACCCCGGGCGTGGTCGTGGTTTCCGCCTTCGACCCCGTCCGTCGCGAAACAGCCCGCCGGTCGCTGGAAAAACTCATCCAGGACGGGCGGATCCACCCGACGCGGATCGAGGAGGTCGTCGCGGCCATGGAGAAGGAAGTGGCCAAGCAGATCATGGAAAAGGGCAAGCAGGCGACGGTGGATGCCAACATTCGCGGCCTGCACAACAAGCTGGTCGAACTCTTAGGCCGGCTCCAGTTCCGCACGAGCTACGGCCAGAACGTGCTGCAGCACTCGATGGAAGTGGCATACTTGTCGCAGGTTATAGCCGAAGAACTCGGCCTTAACGGTCTTGTAGCCCGCCGGGCGGGGCTTTTGCACGATATTGGCAAGGCCGTCGACCACGAGGTCGAGGGCGGCCACCCGGCCATCGGCGCCGACCTGTGCAAGCGATATGGCGAGAAGCCCGAGATCGTCGAGGCCGTCGGCGGCCATCACGGCGACGGCGAGGTCACGAGCATCTACACACCCATAGTCTCGGCCGCCGACGCGATAAGCGCAAGCCGCCCCGGCGCGCGCCGCGAGACGCTGGAACGTTACGTTCAGCGGCTCCAGAAGTTGGAGGAGATCGCATGCGACTTTGAGGGCGTCAAGCAGGCCTACGCCATCCAGGCCGGGCGCGAGGTGCGGGTGATCGTCGACGCCGAGAACGTCGACGACAAGGTCTCGGCCAAGATTGCACGCGACATCGCCCGGCGAATCGAGGATGAGATGGAATACCCCGGCGAGGTCCGCGTGACCGTCCTCCGCGAGATCCGCTGCGTGGAATACGCGAGATAGTAAAGGCGGTAGCCGGTAGCCGGTAGCCGGTGGCCGGGAAAGAAAACGGAACCCGTCAGGAAACGGCGGAACCTGGAACCCGGGGTCTGTTGTCCCGGTATAATATGGCAAGGGTGAATCACGGGCCTCAGTTATCTCGGGGGCAGCCCTTGTGGCACGGCCTTTTGGGGTTGAACAATGCGCGATGCGGCGAAAAGACGTCCTGTCTTAATCGTGGGCCTGATCGTGGTTGCTGTTCTGGCAGGGGCGGGCCTCTGGTTCCATTGGGGCTGGCAAGGGCCATTGCCGAGCGCCGTCCCGGCGTTCGATGGCAATTCTCACTTGCTGAAAGCAACCGATGTGGTTGCCACATTGGATACGCTGATCCGGGCTGGTAAGAATGCGGTCTGGTGTGCGTCATTCCTGTCGGCCTGGAAGACCATGGAGACGGATCTGGCAAAGGGACCGATCTCCCTGCAAGGTTCCCCTCAGCTTGCCGCTTCACTGAACGCAGCCACCGACCCGCGAGCCCAAATCCCGCCGGAGAGCCTCTATGTTGCGGCCGGATGGAATCAGAAAGGTATAATCGGCCAGATCAGCGACGACCTCAAGCGAAGGTTCCCAGCCAAGGCCCGGCCTGCCTTTCCCGGCATACTGCCCGATTCGTTTGTTGCCTACGCGTATCTTGAGGCGAGCCTGAAGTTCTCGATTCCCTACTTCCAGAACCGCAAGCCCATGGTCTTCTCCGACAGCGGGGGCAAGAAGACCGAACTCACATCCTTTGGCGTAGGCGAAGAGGATGCTTACGCCTATTTCAAGCTTCGCCGGCAACCGAAGGTCCTCTTCAAGACCGCAGATAAACGCAACATATCCAGGGCGGCCGAATGTGTCCTTGATCTGGATTGCAATTCTCAGCCCAACCAGATCGTCCTGGCCTTGATGGAGCCAAGGGCCAGCCTCGCGGAGACACTCGCAGCCGTCGAGGGAAAGATCGCCTCAGCCAAACCTGTGGAACACTCCGGCAACCTGGGCCCCAACGACGTGCTGCTTGTTCCCGACATAGTCTGGCGCATTTCCCACAGGTTCGCCGAACTCGAGGGCCGCAGGTTCACCAATACCGCCTTGAAGGGGCAGAGGATGGATGTCGCCCAACAGGACATTCAGTTTTGTCTTAACCGCGGAGGCGCCGAACTCAAGTCAGAGGCAAAGATGTTTTATTGCCCCATACCGACCTACTACGTCTTCGATCGGCCTTTCCTCCTATACATGAAGAAGCGCGGCTCGGATCAGCCGTACTTCGTCATGTGGGTCGACAATGTCGAATTGCTTGGAAAGTGGCCGACATAGATCGGAGCCCAACAGGACGTGCCGGCCGAACTAAACGCATCGAGCATCTGAGCCCGGTTTTAGCTGGTTCCAGCTTTCCCGTCCCGCCGTTTCTTTTCCGGGTTACGAGTTCCTGGTTCCAGGTTCCGCCGTTTTTCTTTTCCCAGTTCCCGGCTACCGGCTACTGGCTACCGGCTACCGCCGTTCCAGGTGCAGGGTCCAGGTGTGTTCGTTGTGGGCCGTGGCGCCTGGGAAGCGTGAGGCGACGAGCTGGGCGTCGCTCAAAACGCTGTTCCACGTGGGTTTCCTTCATCCATGAACTTCAGCAGTTGGTACATCTCTTCGATTCGTGGCGTGGGGCAGCCGGCGGCGGCCGCGGCGCGAAGGGGCTCGCCAAAGATGGCTTCGATCTCCATCGGCCTGCCCGCCAGTGCCGATAATCGCGTAACGCTTGCCCAATGCCGGACTCCAAACGGTCAACCGCCGAATGCCCAATGCCCATTTGCCCAATGCCCAATGCCCAATGCTAAATGCCCAATGTCCCATGTTCAATCCTCAATGCCTCCGCGGGGCTAATCGCAATCGTCATCCGAATGCTCTTGAGCAATACCGCATCTTTGGATACAAGTAGTTGGTCCCGATCGAGGTTGTTTTCGACACGGGAAGCCCATGCAATTATTGCATGGGCTTTGGGAATGCAATTATTGCATGGGCTTTGGGAATGCAATTATTGCATGGGCTTCATGTTGGTGCGCAATCATCGTTTCGTGGGCTTCTTACATGAAAGGGGAGCGCATGTCCGCACCATGGAATCGCTGGTTTCACT
>CAYOBS010000211.1:0-6903 GCA_964402305.1 uncultured Planctomycetaceae bacterium
AGTCTACCGTGTTATTGGCGGTGTATTGCAGTGTGCCGCCCGCGAAGGTGATGTTGCCGCCGCCGCCAAGGGCGAAAAAGTTGTTCAGGCTCAGGATGCTGGTAAAGGCGCCGCCGCCGTTCGAGCCGGTGCCGCCGATCGTGGTGGTGCCCGCGTAAAAATTGGCCCCATTGAACGTGAGCGTGCCATAGGGGCCGCCCAAAGTGAGGCCGGCGCCATTGGTGCCGTCAATGGACCCTAAAGCAACGTTGTTGCCTCGCAGATCGAGCAAAATGGCGCTCGTGGAGCCCCTGATTCGGGGACCCCAGTCCTGAATGGTAACCGCACTGGCGAGGTTGTACTGCAGGGTGCCGCCGGTGAAGGTGATGTTGCCGCCGTTGCCCAGGGCGGCGGCGTTGTCGGCCACGAGCGTGCCGGCACCGATCGTGGTGGTGCCGGTGTAGGTGCTGGCGCCCTGGAGATTCCACGTTCCACCGGCGGACTTGGTGATGGCCAGTACGCCGTTGCCCCAACCGTCGCCAACGCCGCCGCTGATCACGTTGCCGCCCCCGTTTAGGCCATTGAGATTCAAGGTCGTGGTATTGCCCGCGATCGACACGCCCGTGACCCACCCCCAGATGTTCAAGAAGCTGTTCCAGTTTGTGGCATTGCCGGTGAAGTTGGCGAACCCGCCATCCCCCTGGATCTGAACCCCAATGGCGATGCTTTCCATGTGCTGACCATCACTCGCGAGCGTCTGGATCGTGCCGCCACTGTTCAGGAGCAACCCGCCGCTGATGAACGTGTAACCGTAGCGCGCGGAAGTATTGCCGAAAGAGATGCCGCCGATGCCCCGGGCGGGATCGACCGTGACCGCGCGAGGAAACGTGATGGGGCTGGGGACAGCGCCGACGTCGCTGAATGTGGCGATGTCTGGATTGGCGGGGTCCCCAGGGGCCCCGGGCACTCCGGCCGTCCAATTCCAGGGGTCAACCCAGTTACCAGCAGCATCCACATTCCAGGACGAATTGGCCGCCCGCGCCGTGCCGGTCCAGCCGGCCAGGCCGACCGCCACCAGAGCTGGAGCTAGAACAAACAAAACGCCGAGGACTCGACTTCTTGTTGAACGACTCATTGCTGTCTCCTTCGCTTGCCCGGAATTGACTTGTCTCATTGCCTGCTCCTCTTGCTCTCTGGAACTTGCCTCTTTGGGACTCACGGACTCACGCCAATATAAGCCGCCGGGCCGCTTGCCACAGCAAGCGCACACCTGCCGCGGCGCGAACATGGTTTGGTTTCTAAAGTTTCTGAAAAACTACTGCCCGGCCGCCACGAGCAAACTAACACCAAAGGCTAAAAAGGCTAAAAAGGCTAAAATGGCTAAAAAGGCTTGAAAGGCTAATCTGCTCGGACAGCCGGCGAACAGTAACGACACCTCCATCTCCAAAAGGGCCGCTCGCCACAGCACATGCTCAAACGACAGCCGCATGGCCAAATTGAAAGGACAGAATCTGGAAAAACCGTTCCAATGATTTTTCCAAGAACCCGCACCATCCCACGAGAAGCAACATTTGTCAAGTTTTTTCCGCCGATATTCCGCCGATACAAGTCCACCTCGAGCCCCCCGGCTTTGCGCGGCCGGCTTTTCTGTTTTTCTGTTGACATCCGATTGCCGGATGGATATCAGTTACTACACGTGCTGTACACGCTGGCTGGGACAGGAAAGGGAATTCCTATGCGGCTCACTTCCTTGCACATCATCGGTTTTCTATTGTCATTATCGGCCTGGTCGTTCGGCCAGACAACGTCGATCGGTCCAGCGGACCCCTCGCCGCCGCCGACCTCGCCGGATGCTCCGGCGACAAGTCCGGCGACTACCCAGCCAGGCGGCCAGGCGGCGAGCATCCCGGCCGTCGGGGAGAACATCGAGGCCATCAAGACCTATGCTCGCGGCGACTACGAGGCGGCCGCCAAGATGCTCGAGCCGTCCTATCGGGCAGGCAAGGCGGGCATACAGGATCGGCTGATCCTTGCCCGGGCCTACCTGCACCTGAACCGGCCCGAGGAATCGCTCGCCGTCCTGAAGAACGTGCTGGACAGCGACAGGGAGAACCCCGAGGCCAACGGCCTGACCGGGCAACTGCTGCTCAAGGCGGGCAAGAATGAAGAAGCCCTGAAGTATCTGGAGCACGCCTACCGGCTGAAGCCCGACGCGGATGCCGCCAGCGCGCTGGGCCGGTGCTATTACGCCCTGGGCAACATTCCCAAGGCCAAGTCGTCCCTGACCGCGGCGCTGCAACAGGATATCCGCGATCCGTCCAACAGCTTCCTGCTGGGCCGGATCAACCTCGACCGCGGCAGCGGGGCCTTGGCGGAGAAGTACCTCCTCATGGCCCAGGAGGCGGGAATGGACTCGGCCGAACTGCACCTGCTGCTGGGCAAGGCGTACCTGCTTCAGCGGAAGACCGTCGGCCCGGTGTTGGTCAAGCGCCTGGGTGTGTCGGTGAAGGTGGGCGACATTGTGGACGGCTGCGTCGTGCTGGGAAAGGCCCCGGCCGCGACGAACCAGTACAAGGTTGCCACGCGATACTGTAGCCTGTATGAAGGGCTCGTACTGCTCAAGCTTAACAAGCAGGACCCCGACGGGCTTTATATGGCGGCGGCGGGTTGGTTCGCGGCCGGCAACTGCGAGTTGGCGGCGCGGCACCTGAAGGAACTGATGGCGAAGGAGCCAAAGAGCCCGCGGGCGTGGGAACTCCAGGCCGGGCTGCTGGTGGCGATGAAGGATTACGACTTGCTGCGGAAGGTTCTGGCTGAGGGCAAGGCAGCCGGGATGTTCGACTCGCGCGGCGTGGCGGGCTTCCTGTGCCGCGCCGCCGCCGTCCTTCGCGGGCAGGGCGAGCGCGACCAGGCGATTGCCATGCTCAAGCAGGCCGAGGGGCAGCAGCCCATCGCCGAGGAGGTCCTGAGGCCTCTGGCGGCCTTGTACGTCGCGGTCGGCGACGACAAGCAGGCGGTGTCATACTACTGCCGGATCGTCGAGTTGTTTCCCGACGCCGCGGACATTGACGAACTCAACAACGCGCTGAAGGTTCTCCGCGAGAAGACGGGGGTGACGAAATGAGAAATGCTCAAATGTCAAATGCTCAAATGCCAAATGTCCGCACAGGCACAGGGTCTCTTGGGTCCTATCCGTCCCATCGGTCCCATCTGTCCTATCCGGCCCTCGCTGTCGCGATAGCACTGGCCTTTGCGGCCGCGCCGGCGGCGGCCCAGTCGGTTGCCGAACTCGAGAAGCGAGTCCAGCAGACCCCGACGATTGAAGCCAAGGCCGCCCTTGCCGAGGCGTTGCTTTGCGACTGCCAACTGGAGAAGTCGCTTCGGCTCTGGCGGGAGATTCTCAGCCTCCAGCCCGACAACGCGCGGGCGAAGCTGGTCGTCGAGCGTTTGACCGCCCAGGCGTTGGACCTGGACACGCAGTTGGAGACGATCGGCACGTTGATCGACAAGGGGGTCTTCAAGGGCACCGAATTGCTTCTGAACGCTGCCGGTGAGCGTGCGGCCACGGATGTCCAGAAGGCGCGGATCCTCTACCTTCGCGGGCGGTTTGTGCTGCGAGACTTCGAGCGGCCGCTGCAAGTCGCCGCGGCCCAGCCGGCCTCTTCGGAGCCGCCATGGCAGGGCGAGGCTGACGGCGTTGACGCGGACGATGTGGCATCCCAGCCCGCCGCGAAGGGTCGGCCTGCAAGGCCGATCATCCCGACCGTAACCAGGCGGAAGGCCCCCGCGAAAGTCCCGGCCAACATCCCCACCGAGGCCCCGCTTGATACAAACCAGGAAGCGTCCGCCCGGGCATACTTCCAGGGCGCGATGGCGATGGCGCCGGAGAGCACCTGGGCCGCCCGCTCGGCCATGGCATTGGCGAGGCTCGACGTGCAGGCTGGACGGCTCGCCTCGGCCTTGCGGCTGCTGCGGCAGGTGACGGAGAACAAGAAGCTCGAAGACAAGGTCGTCCAGCAGACGGCCAGGTTCCGCCTGTTGGCGCTGGAATCGCGGGACTTAACGCAGCCGGAGCAGTTGGCGGCGCTTCAGGAACTGCTGGGCGCCACGACGGAGGCGCCGGTGCGGCGATTGATCCTGGAACAACTGGTCGCCAAGACCCTGGCCGCTCAAGGCGGATGGGGCGCCCAGGCCGTGGATTACCTGGGTCTGATGCTGAAAGTCTCGCCTTCCTATGAGCAGGCGTCGGCGGTGCTGGGGCAGTTGGCGGACGTGGCTCGGACCAGCCAGGACGCCGCCACGCTGGACAGGCTCCTGGCCGTGCTGAAGGATTACAAGACCGACGATGCCGCCCTGGCAGCCCAGGTGAGGCTGCTGCTGGTCGAGGGCTTTCTGGCACGGGCGGTGGCTGAGGACAAGCCCGCCGCCGTGACCGCCCTGGTGGCAGAGGCGCACAAGGTGCTGGATTCCATCTCGGCCGGGAAGGCTCAGTTCGCCGACCGCACCCGCACGAGCGAGCTTCGCGGGCGGTGCTACCTCGTCGAGGCCCAGAAGCTTATCGCCCTGAAGGGTTCTCTCACGGCCCTGCCGCTGTTGGTCAAGGCCAAGGATCACTACCTGGCAATGCTGCCGGGCAATCCCGGGCAGTGCCTGGACCGCCTGGCGAGCATCGCGGCCCTGCTCGAGCACGTGAAGGAATGGGACATGGCCGCGGGGTTGTATGGCGAGGTGGCAAGCAGTTATCCCCAGTTGCCCCAGGGGCGCGATGCGCTGTTGAACGTGGCGAGGCTGTACGAGAAATCGCTGAACGATCCCGTCCAGGCCCTGGCGGTTTATGCGGAGTACTCGTCGCGGTACCCCGCCGAGCTGCCGTACCGGCAAATGGAGCTTGGCCAGCGCCTCCGCCGCCTGGGGTACGCCAACCTGCTTGACTTCCAGAAACGCAACGACCTCAAGCCCGACGGGCTGCTTGGGCCCAAGACATCGACGACGCTGGAAGAGGTGGAGGCGACGTTCGATGAAATCAGCGTGGCCGGCGGCGACGGCGGCGGGATTCTGCGCGGGCAGTTCGTGTACCCCAGCATCTTTCGCATCGCCCGCGGCCTGGAACAGGCAGGCCGGGCGCGCGACGCCATCGACGCATACCGGATGTTCGTCAACCTCTTCCCGACCAAGAGCCTCGCCAACCAGGCACTCATCAGCGTGGCAAGGCTCCTGAGGGACAACCTGCTCTTCGAGGAAGCGCTGGGCGCCTACGCCGAGGTCATCGAGGACTTCCCCAAGGGCGACATGACGAGCGAGGCATACATCGAGTCGGCCTCGTGCCTGGAGAACCTCGGCCGCTGGAAGCAGGCCCGCGAGTTCTACGAGCTGTACATGAAGAAGTTCCCCAAGTACAAGCACGTCGCATTGTGCAAGGGCCGGATCGCAATGCTCGACGAAATCCGGCAGTACCAGGACTTCGTCACGGGCAATCCGCAGAACGCAAAGGCCGCCGAGGCCCAGTATCAGCTCGCCACCATCCTGTACGAAAAGTTCAAGAATTACACGAAGGCGGCCGTCGAGTTCCAGAAGGTCGCCGAGAGCTATCCCAAGCACGTCCGGGCGGTCGATGGGCTTTACACGGCCGGGTCCGCCCTGCTGAAGGTGGAGAACTTTCCGGCGGCGCGGAAGGTCTTCGGCCAGGTAACGCGGGACTATCCCGAAAGCCGGCTCGCCGACGACGCGCAGTTCTGGATCGGCCACACCTACGAGTACGCCGCCCGCGCGATGGGCAAGCTCGACGAACTGCGGATCGTCCTGAAGCGGCGCAGCCTCGTCGAGCGCCGGCGCCTGCTGGCAGACATGGACCTGCGGCGGACCTACTACCGCCAGGCCCAGGCCGGGGCGCAGGTCCCCGAGGACATCTGGGGCGGCGACGCCATGGGCGTGCTCACCAGCGGTTCCACGCGAGACAGGGTCAACGCCGACCTCTTCCGCGCGATCCAGGCATACCGCAAGGTCGTCGATGAGTTCAAGACGGGCGACATGGCCGGCAACGCCCTGCTGCGGATCGGCACGATCTATATCCAGTACCTCAAGGATCCGGATAACGGCATAAAAGCCTACCAGGAACTGCTGGCGCACTACGGCGCGACCAGCCAGGCCGTCGACGCCCTCTACGAAGTCGGCGCCTACTACCTCAAGGAAAGCAACTACGACGAGGCCATCAAGGCCTACCAGCAGTTCATCTACAACTACCCCAAGGAAGACCGCGTCGAGGATGCCATGCTCGCCGTCGCCCGCTGCTACGTCGAAAAGAAAACCTGGGACAAGGCCCTGGATGCCTACCAGAGCTACCTGGCCAAGTACCCCAATGGCAAAAGCGCCGAGTTCGCCAAGGCACAGATCGCATGGATAAGGATGTACCACTTCTGAGAAGAAAGTCGGAAGGCGGAAGGCGGAAGGCGGAAGGCAGAAGTCAGAAGGCGGAAGGCAGAAGTCAGAAGGCGGAAGGCAGAAGTAGGGGACTGGCTCCGGAGCCCCGATGTGCATCGGGGTTCGCCGCAGAGGTGCCTGTCCCCGCTGTTGGCAAAGTGCGTGACAACCGGAAGCCAGGACTTGACAGGAAGTATGAAGTAGGAAGTAGATAGGTAGTAGTTGAGAGCACATTGAAGCGCTCTACGAAAAAATGTCTGGTCTGGCTGCTTGCGGCCGCCGCCATCCTCGGCGCCGGCGCCTGCGGGATGTACTATTTTCTACTCTGGCGGCACGATGACCAGATCGAGGCCCGGCTTGACCGGCTGGCACCGATCATCTGGAAACACGCCCAGGCCAACTCGCTGCCAACCGGACTGGTCCGGGACATTATCCGCGCCGAAAGCGGCGGCAATGAGCGGGCCGTGTCGGCAAGGAACGCAAAGGGGCTGATGCAGATTACACCCG
>CAYOBS010000212.1:0-6893 GCA_964402305.1 uncultured Planctomycetaceae bacterium
TTTTTCGCCGAAGCCCGAAAATACCGCGGCAGCTACGCTTGTTCAGGGACTAGTGGAAGTCGCCGCCGGGGGCAAGGAGAAGCTTCAGGAAGGTTCGGGAATCTTGGCGTTGGGCGACACCTCGGTTACAATGTCGTCCGAAATCGACCAGCGCGGCCCGCCGTTGCGGCGGACCTGGCCGTGCAACAAGGATCAAGAGGATCATCAAATGGCAAAATCGAACTCCATGACAGAGCAGGTGTGTTTCGACAGGAAGATCAAGGGCATTGACCCGGCCAAGGTCCACAAGGTCCGCCTGGCCGGCGGGGCCGTTATGCCCGTGGCGGCGTTCGGGACTTTCCATTCCGACTGGGCCCAGGCATACATGAAGGACGCCACCGTCGAGGCGATCCGCCTGGGCTGGCGGCACATCGACACCGCCCGCGCCTACGAGAACGAAGCCGTCGTCGGCGAGGCGATCCGCCAGGCCGTCAGGGAAGGATACATCTCGTCGCCCAATGACCTGTTCATCACCGGCAAGCTCTGGAACGGGCACATGGCCCCCAAGGATGTCGGACCCGCGCTGGACGCCACGCTGAAAGCACTGGGCGTCGAAAAGATCGACATGTACCTCAACCACTGGCCCTGGCCCAACGTCCACACGCCCGGCTGCGCCGGTGGGCATCGCAATCCCGACGCCGTGCCGTACATCCACGAGGCGTTCATGGAGACCTGGGGCGAGATCGTCAAGCTCAAGCAGGCCGGCAAGGTCATCGACATCGGCACCTCCAACCACACCCAGGCAGACATGAAGCTGCTTCTGCGGGACGTCGACAAGGCATCCCGGCCGCTCGTGAACCAGATGGAGATGCACCCGCTTTTCCAGCAGACCGAGCTGCGTAGGAGCTTCCAGTCTCAAGGCGTCATCTGCACGGGATACATGGCGCTGGGATCGCCGAAGCGCCCCGGGCGCGACACGTTCAAGGAGCACCGGGCGGACATGATGGACCCGGTCATCCAGGCAATCGCCAAGGACCTTGGCGTTACGCCGGCGCGCGTCTGCCTCAACTGGGCATGCCAGCGCGAGAACAAGACCGGCGGATATGTCGCCATGGCAACGCGGTCGGACTGGATCCTGGAGAACCTCAAGGCCGCCGCCAAAGACCTCCTGACGCCCGAGCAGATGCTGAGGATTTCCGGCGATGGCACGCCGGAGCACCCCGGCATCGACGCCAACAACCGCCTGATCTGGGGCCAGGTCTTCCTCTGGCCCGAAGCCGACGGCGACTGGCGCGTGCTCTGGAACGACAGCCAGGTATTCGAAACCCGCGCCAACTACAAGAAGTTCAAGGCCGCATGGCGAGCCTGCAACAAGGCCCAACTGGCGACCACGTACCGGCCATAGCAGCCCGTTGAATTGTAAAATGGGTTCCGTCGCGAGGGCGCGGCATTTTGCCGAGCACCAAGGAAGCCAAAACGCGGGCGATTCATTGCGAATCGCCGAGTTTTCCTGACGCGGGAGTTCACGCAAAAGGTCCGCCCGTTGTCTTGCGCGGGGGCGTTGGGCAGTGAGCTTGAAACGCCCGCGTTCGTGGGCCTTGACGCGATGAGGGTGTAAATAACGGGCGGCGTTAGGTGGCACGGGTATCCCCGTTAGGGGTCCCAAGGACTTGCCCGTGCCACGTTTTCGTACACGTTCTGACGCGCCCCTACCCGTTGCGTTTCAGCGCGAAGACCGACCCCGGGCGCTGGGCGACGACTCCGCGGATGGCGAGCATGGTCAGCGTCGAGATGACGGCCGAGGCATCGAGGCGGGTCTCGCGGACCAGCTCGTCGAGCGACTTCTCGCGCTCCTTCAAGGCCGCGACGAGGCTCCGCTCGCGGGGGTTCAGGACGGCGGCGGAGAGTTTCTCATCGTCGGTCGGCTCCGGTGTCGTCAGCGTACGGCCGACCTCGCCGAGGCCATCCAGTATGTCGTCGAGGTCCTGGACGAGCTTGGCGCTGCCGGAGCCGATGATGTAATTGGTGCCCTGGCTCATCACGCTGTCGATCCGGCCGGGGACGGCGAAGACCTCGCGACCCTGCTCGATGGCCTCGCGGGCGGTTATCATCGCGCCGCTCTTCCTGCCGGCCTCGACAACCAGCGTGCCCAGCGTCAGGCCGGAGATGATGCGGTTGCGCAGCGGGAAGTTCCCCGACTTCACGCCGACGGCCATCGGCAGCTCCGAGACCAGCGCCCCGCGGTCCTCGGCGATGATCTGCTCGAACAACTCGGCGTTCTCCGGCGGGTAGGTCTTGCTCAGCCCGCAGCCCATAACCGCCAGGGTGCGCCCGCCCGCCGCAAGGGCGCCGCGATGGGCGGCAGTGTCTATGCCGCGAGCACCGCCCGAAACCACGGTGAACCCGGCCCGCGCCAGCAGGCCGCCGAACCGCTCCGCCTGCTCCAGGCCGTAGTAGGTGCACCGCCGCGAGCCGACGATGCCAAGGGCGACGGCGTCATTGCGGTCCAGCCGGCCCCGGATGTAAAGCAAGGCCGGGCAGTCGTGGATGTTCCGCAGCGCCTCGGGGAACTCGGCGTCGCCGGCCAGGATGATCCGCACGCCGGCGCGTTCGGCAAGTGCCAGTTCGTCGCGGACCTGCTCGTCGGTAACGGCCTTGATGGCGGCGGCGGTTTTCTCGCCGATTCCATGGATGCTTCGCCAACCCGCCTGCCCGGCGTCCAGCGCCGCGGCCGGGCTGCCGAACGCCTCGATAAGCTTGCGGAACGTCAGAGCCCCCACCCCGTCGGCCAGGTGGAGGCGCAGGGTTGCCTCGATCGTTGCCGTGTCAGCCATTGTCGGTCCTTTCCTGCCGGAATTGTACCGTCGCGGCGGAGGTCGGGACAACCGAAGAAATGATCAGCCCCGTGCTGGCAAGCTGGATGGCTGTTGTACCGCGATGTCGGTGATGGTCACGACAACTCTGCCCTTCTTCCATTGGCGGGGGTTCTTCACCTCACAGCCGGCGTACTTGGAGCCTTTCGCCGGGATAGGCGTGTTGTTTTCGCCGAAGATGGAATCATGAGCGAAGATGTCTGTCCGTCCCCCCATTTGGACGCCGCTGTCATCCAGCAAAGTGATCTCGACGTCCAGGCGGGTGACCTTCCGGGCGTTGTTGTTGCGGACGACGAAGTCCAGTCGCAGGTCGTCCAGGCCCGACCGCTTGATCTTGACCTTGGGGAAGGAGATGTTCCGAGCGTATTCTTTCGCCAACGGGTCGGAGTTGCCGGCGGCGAGACTCTCGCCCACGACAGCTTCCACGTCGGTCAATTCCATGGTGCGCGGCCCGGCCAACATTCCCGCAAATGCCACAGCAACCGCCAGCACCACCACGCCCGCGCCGACAAGGGGCAATAGTCTAGCGCTGGGCCGGGAGACCTGACCTTCGGTGAAAGCCTTCCGAAAAACGAAGTTCAGCAGGAACAAAGTGATCAACGGCCAGATCAGCCAGAAGAATGACATGATCCCGTATTCGTCCAGCAACACAGCATACAGGATCATGTTCAAAATCGAAACCCAGGCATAAGCGTTACCCAGCACATAACCCAGGAACCATCGGAGACGCAGGTAGCCAATCGCGGAACTGACGATCAGGATAATGCTGGCCAGCCTCATAAAGTACATCAGGTAGTTGGCCCAGGTCAGGGCTTTGCCGGCTGTCATGTCATAGATCCAATCCTGCACGAGCATGAGCACGAACAGAGCGACGATCCCAAGCCCGCCGAAGACGAGATTCAGGATGGCCATGACCATCAAGCCCGTGGGCCGAACGCGCATGCCTGCTTGTAGCGATTTCGCTGCCGCGTCCGATGTCGGCATGACAGTGGACGATGAATCGGGTTGTCCTTGTGCTTCCGGCGGCATCTCAGTCATGGATGTGACCTTTCTCTTCCTGCCTTATCCTGGACAAACACCCCAAACACGACTACTCATGTTGCGGATTCTATCCGCGCCCCGGCCGCGGCGTCCAGCACGGTTTGGCGGCGCTTGTCGGCGTACCGTTCCAGCAGGGCGTCGATGGCCTCGCGAATCAGCTCGCTCTGTTTCTTCCCGGTCGCCTCGGCAAAGGCCGACAAGCCCTCGCGCTGGGCCTTGGTCAGATATACCTGTATTCGAACCATTTCGGCATCTCCGGCATGTGATCCATGCATCGGCAGTATACACCGCCGATTCAGACGTGGCAGAGTTTTTCGTTTGTTGGCTCGTGCCGGCATCAGGGGCGAACGTGTTTAGCGGTGGCATGTTCTTATCTGGCGGCAGGCGCCGCAAGAGGGCGTAGCCATATGGAGTGCGTGTGGCAGAGTCCCGGCGCGCCGGGACGACGACACCGCTTTGGCTCGAACACGGACGAGCTGTGACGAGGGTGTGCGATCCAAAGCGGTCCCGGCGCGCCGGGGCGCCGCCGCACCTGCCTGCCGGCAGGCAGGCTCCATAGGCTTCGCGTTCTCGCAACTCTTTGCACAATTGTGGCCGCCGCGGGCGCGGCCTCTTGCACGCCGCGCCTGCGGGCGGTTACATTGTCTTGCCGCGGGGTCATTCCCGACGCCGGCGGCACGGTTGTGCCGGCGCGATTACTGAGCGGGCAACGCTGTCATACTGAGGAGCCGCAATGAAACGACTGGGGAACCTCTCGCTGGCGCAGGTCGCGCTCGCCGGGCTTTTGCTGGCCGCGGCAATGCCGGCCGGATGCCAGCCCAACGGGGCCGTCGAGGCGTCCAGGCCCATCGACTTCCAGAAGATCATCGCCTCGGCCAAGCAGAAGGTCTATCCCTGCCTGGTCTTCGTCAAGCCGATCCGCGAGACGTTCGAGGGCGGCGAGCGGCAGCGCGTCGAGGTCTTCGGCTCGGGCGTGATAATCTCGCCCGATGGCTACGTCGTAAGCAACAATCACGTCTGCGAGAAGGCCGTCGAGGTCAACTGCGTGCTGGGCGACCGCGTGCAGGTTCCGGCGACCGTCATCGGCCTGGACCCCGAGACGGACCTGGCGCTGCTCAAACTCCGCCTGCCGCCCGGGTCCGCCCCGCTGCCGGTTGCGGAGTTTGCCGACAGCGACAAGGTCGAGGCCGGGCAGTTCGTGATGGCGCTTGGCTCGCCGTTTGGCTTCACGCGGAGCATATCGCTGGGCATCATCTCCAACACGAGGCGGTACATCGGTTTCACCACGCAGTACCGCTACAACCTGTGGCTTCAGACGGACGCGGCGATCAATCCCGGCAACTCCGGCGGGCCTCTGGTTGACACCGAGGGCAAGGTGGTAGGCGTCAACACGCTTGGCCTGGGCATGGCCGACGGGATCGGCTTCGCCATCCCGTCCAACGTCGTTTCCGACGTGATGGGCCGGCTTCGCGCCGCGGCGGCGGGCGCGTCGAAGGAGCAATGGCCCGTCAAGGTCCACCGGGCGTACACGGGCCTTCAGATCCAGGCGCTGAACGACTTCAAGAGCAACACCTTCACCGACGCCAACCGCGGCGTGCTTATCCAGAGCGTGGACCAGGGCTCGCCCGGCGAGGCCGCGGGTGCGCGGGACGGCGACATCCTGCTGGCCGTAGGGGCCAAGGAGGTCAACGGCCTGTACGTCGAGGACCTGCCGGCCCTGCGCGTTTTGCTGGCCGACCTGCCGCCGGATGCGCCGACAACGCTGCTTCTGGCACGCAAGGGCGCCGGCGACGCCAATGGCGCCAACGATGCCAATGGCGCCGGCGACCCCGTGCCCCCCGCGCCCGCGCCGGCAGGCAAGCTAGGCGGGCGGAAGGTGCTGACGGCGTCCCTGACGCCCGTAACGCGAGGCAAGTTCGAGGGCGAGGACTTCGACTGCCGCCAGTGGAACATGACCGTCAAGGAGATCACCAAGTTTTCCAACCCGCGGCTTTACTTCATCCAGCCTACCGGCGGGGTGTTCGTTCAGGGCGTTCGCGGCCCGGGCAACGCCGCCGACGCCGGCTTGAGGCCCAACGACGTTCTGCTCAAGATCGGCAAGTGGGAAATCAAGACCATCGAGGATGTCAAGCAAGCCTACGCCGCCCTTGTGGGCGACACGAAGCGCGTGGACAAGAAGGCCCTGGTCACCATCAAGCGTGACGGGTTCCTCGACTTCAAGCCGCTGAACTGGGAAAGAGACTACCTCCAGGAGGATTGACGATGATGAAAACGATCCTGACATTCCTTGCCGCGGCGGCGCTGCTGCCGGCGGTCGGACTCCTTGGGGGCCTTATACCGGCCAGGGCAGTAGCCCAGGACAAGCCGGCAACGGCAGCCCAGCCGACGACCGCGCCAACATCCGCCCCCTTCGGGGGCCTAAGGCCGGCAAATGCCTTGGCAAAAAAAGCCGCCGACAAGGACGAGGACGCCATCCCCAAGGCGCTTATCGACGCGTCGCGGAAGAGTTTCGTCGCCATCGAGATAAACCTCAAGAAGGACGCCTCCGAGCCGCTGAGTTCCGATGAGATGGACTATCGCGCCGCCCAGTTGTACGAGGAATATGTCGATCAGAAGCGCCCGGCCGAGACTGCGGGCCTCGTGCTCGACGACAAGGGCCGGGTGCTCATCTTCGATGCCGGGCTCGACGACCGCTACATTGCCGGCATCACCATCGTCGACGGCGGCAAGTCCTTCCCCGCCAGGCAGGCCAGGCTGCTTTACGACGCGCCTGGGATAATCCTCCAGGCCGACGCCAACGCCGCCAGGCAGCTCAAGCCGCTTGCGTTCTCGCCCCTGGCCGAGAGGGGCGTCAACACCGTCCTGTATCAGTCGGCCATGTACAGGATGGACAACCAGTGGCGGCTGCGGTTCGGTGCGAGCCGCCCGTCAGTGCCGATGAGGCCCGGCGGCAGCTCGAACGTCTTCTATGGCGACTCCCTGGCCGCGGAGTCGTCATCC
>CAYOBS010000213.1:0-6839 GCA_964402305.1 uncultured Planctomycetaceae bacterium
CTTCAGGCTTCAGGCTTCAGACTTCAGACTTCAGACTTCAGGCTTCAGGCTTCAGGCTTCAGGCTTCAGGAAAAAGGCTTCAGGAGATTGGCTCCCCGAGCTTTTCGTTCCTGTAGTCTGAAGCCTGTAGCCTGTAGCCTTCTGCGCCGCCGCGACAACAGGAGAGCCGTATGAACATTATTGGCGCCGGAGGGCCCGACCAGGCCCTTTCCGACGAGCAGGCCGACGAAATCATCGCCGCCGCCGCCGCCCGCATAGCCCCGGCCGGCAAAAAGGTCCTCATCGTCATTCCGGACCACACCCGCACCTGCCCGCTGCCGCTGGTGACTCGCCTGCTGCACAAGGCCATCGCGCCGATGGCGGCGAAGCTCGACTTCCTCATCGCACTGGGCACCCACCCGCCTATGTCCGAGGCGAGGATCGACAAGCTCCTGGGCATCGAGCCAGGCCGCCGGGCCGAAGTGCTCCCAGGGAGCGAGGTCTTCAACCACGAGTGGCGCAACGCCGACGCCCTGGCCTGCATAGGCTCTCTTACCGGCGACGAGATCGCCGCGCAGGTGCCGCCCGAGTGCCGCCACTTCGCCCGCGACATCGACGTGACGATCAACAAGCGAATCTTCGACTACGACCACGTGCTGATCTGCGGGCCCGTCTTCCCACACGAGGTAGTCGGATTTTCGGGCGGGGCCAAGTACTTCTTCCCCGGAATATGCGGGCAGGAATTGCTGAACTTCTTCCACTGGCTCGGCGCGCTTATCACCTGCCCGAGGATCATCGGCGCCAAGCTGACGCCCGTGCGCAAGGTGCTCCACATGGCCCTGGACATGGTCAAGGTCGAGAACTCCGCCCTCTGCATGGTAGTCAAGGGCCATGGCCTGGCCGGGCTTTATCACGGCCCCACCGCCGAGGCATGGTCCGCCGCGGCGGACCTGTCCGACAAGGTCCACATCACCTACGTTGACAAACCGCTGGAGTCCATCCTGTCCCGCGCGCCGGAGATGTACGATGAGCTATGGGTCGGCGCCAAGTGCATGTACAAGATGGAGCCGGTCGTCGCCGACGGCGGAGAGCTTATCATCTACGCGCCGCACATCCGCGAAATATCCATCGTCCACGGCGCGATCATCCGCGAGATCGGCTATCACTGCCTGCCGTACTTCCTGAGCCAGTGGGACCGCTTCAAGCATTATCCGTGGGGCGTGCTGGCGCACTGCACGCACGTGCGCGGCATCGGCACGTACGACGACGGCGTCGAGCGCCCGCGGATTACGGTAACGCTCGCGACGGGTATCCCGGAGGCCCAGTGCCACGCGGTGAACCTCGGCTACCGCGACCCGGCCGCGATCGACATTGCCCACTGGCAAGGCCACGAAGCCGAAGGGCGCCTCTACGTCCCCAAGGCCGGCGAGATGCTCTACAAGCTCCGCGACGCCCCGGCCTGGCAGACCTTTTGATTGCGGGGTTCGTAGTGTCGCCGTAAGGCGATATCTTTGTTCGTAGTGGCGTCGTAAGACGCTATCCCAAAGATATGCCCTTACCCCTTGGGGGCAGGCGGGCACACTACGAGCCAGGATATCGTCTTACGGCGACACTACAAACGGGCAACGGCCGGCAGGCAGGTGGCAATCCCTGAGAAGGAGAACGCGAACATGCCAAATACGGGCATCGACAACAATCGCCGACGAAGATGGTGGATCACGGTCGCAATCGTTCTCCTGGTTGCCGCTGCGATCGCCATCGGAACCATGCATCTCTTGCCTGTCGGGCTTGGCGGCCCGAAGCATATCATACCGTTCCTGTTCTTTACCCTTAATCGCGGCACATACTCCTCGCCCGACAGCAGGAGCCGAGTGGAAATCTACTCCAACGACGGCGGCGCCATGCACAGCGGAACATTCCCGTCTTGGGTCGTGCGGCGGCACTGGTGGGGCGCGGAAGTGATCGCCAAGGGCTACTTGATGGATTCCCGCGGCCCGGTGCCGCTGAAATGGGTAGGATCTCGCACTGCAACTATCGTGTTCGTTAAGGGTAAGCATGACTACACGCCGGCCCCGCAGACCATCGAGTTGGAGTAAGCCGACAGCATGTGCCGCCCCGCCATGCGGCTCTTAACTCCTCTCCCTTGACGGGAGAGGGTGGCCCTTCAGGGCCGGCCCTTGGGGCCCCTAACGGGGGTGAGGGTGACCGAGAAACACGGCTGCGGTGACACGGTTTTCCCTTTGTCGCACCCCGCTGCCTGCCAATGTTGCTTTGTCGCCGGACGGCGCGGTACGTTAGACTGGCGGCACATGGCGAGCGTTTCTTTACAATTACAGGCCGCGCGCGACCCGGCACTGACGATCGTTCTGCTGGCGGCGATTGCCGCCGTGCTGATCGGATGGGGCATCCGGCAGCTTGTCCTGGGCAGTAAGCGATACGGGCTGATGTCCCTGGCCGCCGGGGCAGTCGGCGTCGCCGGGGCTGGCGCAATCGTCCTGACCGACAGCGGCGGGCTGTGGATGGCCCTTCTGGCCGCCCAGATCGCCCTGGCGATCGGGGTGTTCTATTCCATGGTCTACGGCTACCTGGGCCGGACCCGCCTGGCCGGACTGATGGCGCTGCGATGCGCCGCCATCCTGGCCCTGATGCTGCTGCTGTTCAAGCCGGCACTGTCCATCTTGGCCTCGCCCGCCGGCGACAGGCCGCGACTGCCCATACTCGTGGACCGCTCCGGCTCCATGGCCACCACCGACGACGTACACCTGCCGGACCGCTACCACCAGTGCGTGCAGATGCTCCAGGCACAGCAGCAGCGCCTCAGCCGGAGCTTTACACCGCTGTGGTACCAGTTCGCCCGCTCGGCCGCGGAGGCAAAGTCCCTCGACGCCCTGGCCGGGCTGTCCGCCGGCGGCGAGGGCGCCGACGGCACGGACCTGGCCGGCGCGATCCGCGCCGCGACGGGCAAGGGCGACAGCCGCAATCTCGCGGGCATCATCATCATCACCGACGGCATCCACAACGTCGGCGAGAACGTCCTGGATGCCGGCGTCGAGGCCCGCGTGCCCATCTACGCCGTGGCCGTCGGGTCGGCAGCCGACAAGCTCTCAGCAAGGCGGAACATTGAACTGGCCTCCATCGACGCGCCGCTGGAGGCCGTGGCCAACAACGTTACCACCATCGCCGTGGCCGTTTGCGTGGCAGGCTTTGCCACGGTGCCGCTTGAACTCCAGATCGTCGATGACGGCGGGGGCAAGCCCATCGACACCCGGCGGCTCTGGACGGACCAGAACGTCGCCACGCTCAAGAGCGAACTCAAGTGGACGCCAAGGGACGACCCCGCCGGCGGCGCCGGGCAAATCCGAAAGCTGCGGATCTCCGTGCCGACAAATGCCGCCGAGGCGTCGGGCGACGACAACGCCGGCGAGCTGCACATCCTGCTGACCGAGCCGCGGCTGCGCGTGCTGTACGTCGAAGGCTCGATCAGGCCGGAGTACAAGTACCTCAAGCGGCTGCTCATGGGCGACCCGAACATCCGATTCCTGAGCCTGGTGCGAATCACCGGCAACCGCTTCTGGGCACAGGGCGGCGCGGGTGCGGCCTCGCTGGACCGCCTGCCGGAAACGGAAGGCGACTTCAAGCTATTCGACGTGATCATCCTCGGCGACCTGGATCGCACGTTCCTGTCCCGCGAGCAGATGGCGCAGCTCCGCAAGTTCGTCAACGACGGCGGGGCGCTGCTGATGCTCGGCGGGCACAACAGCTTCGGGCCGGGCGGGTATGCCGGCACCGACGTCGAGGCAGTCCTGCCCGTAACCTGCGGGCCGAGAAGCCAGCCGCAGGAGACCACGGCGTTCATCCCGCAGCTCACCGCCGCCGGTGAGGCGCACCCGATCTTCGCGGGCGTGGCGCCGTTTTTCTTCGGCCCGGCCGGGCGAAAGCCGGATGAAAAACTGCCCGCGATGGAACCGCTGCTGGGCTGCGTGACGGTCCCGGGCGCCAAGCCCGGCGCATCCGTGCTGGCGATTCACCCGACGCGGCAGATCGACGGCCAGCCGCTGGTGGTTGCGGCGGTCCAGCAGTTCGGGGCCGGGCGAAGCGCCGCTTTCACCGCCGACACGACCTGGCAGTGGGACCCGCCCATGCGAGGCCTGGGGCGCGAAAGCCCGTACGAGCGTTTCTGGGGCCAGCTCATCCGCTGGCTGGCCGGCGTGGCGACCAAGAGCCGCGAGGCCAAGCCCGCCGTCATGATCCGCCCGGACAAGAGCTTCATCCGCATCGGCCAGGGCGGCGTGAAGGTCATTGCCCTGGTGCAGGATGACCGTGGCAGGCCGGCCGAAAACTCGCAGGTTACGCTGACGGTCACGCCCGTCGCCGGGCCGGGCAAAGCTGAAACGCTGCCGATGTCGCCCCGGACGGGCGAAAAACTTTTCGAGGCCGAGTACAAACCCACGCGCGACGGCAGGTTCAAGCTGGAGGCCGTCGCCCTCGACGCCGCCGCCCAGCGGCTCGGGGCTGACTCACAGCAGCTTATCGTCATGCCGTTTTCCGCCGAGACCGACCGCCTCGGACGAAACGACGCCCTGCTGGAAATGCTGGCCGACAAGACCCGCGGTCAAAAGGTTGACATCTCCGGCCTGCCGGACCTGATCGACCATATCGTCCAGCGAATGAAGGATCGCGGCCAGCTCGATGAGCCCGCCGGGGCCTCCATCACGCCGCTGTTCAACTTCCCCATTCTCTTCGTCGCCTTCGTGGCCCTGCTGACGACCGAATGGCTGCTCCGAAGGCGGTGGCATTTGCGGTGAAAAGGGTGAAGGAATCATAGCCGCCCGGATTGCCTTCACTTGCCGGCCTTGCCCGAGGGCGTAAGCTCTCCGCGGGTCAGCTTCATCTCGTGGATCATCGTCCCATCGTCGCCGATAAGGCGGAACTCGACTGTCGGGTCGGCGACGGTCGCGTCGATCGTGAACTCGCCGAAGGCGTACCTGCCGGCGATGCCGTAGAACTGGTTGGTGCGATCCTTGGCAAACATCTCCGGGCCGCTCCGGCCGCCCAGGCTTGCGGCCTCGAACTCGTAGAAGTTGAAACCCGACGGTCGCGGAATGCGGAAACCACGCGCACCGTGCCGGTCGCCTGAGATCATCAGCACGCCGGCGACGCGGTTGGCCTCGATGAAGCTGAACAGTTCCTCTCGCCCCCGCGGGTCCCACACGCCCCAGGAGTCCTTGCCATTGGAGATGTAATCGCTCCACATCGTCCCGCAGGACATGATGATGAACGGGCCTTTGCAGTCGAGCAACTGGGCCTTCAGCCATTTCATCTGGTCCTGCCCGAGCAGCGAGCCGCTGGTCTTATCGCCCGTGCGGAAATACCGCTCATCCACCATTATCACGTCGCAGGAGCCGATCCGCGTGCGGAGGAACACCCCACCGCGGGCGTCGTTGAAACCGTACGACGGATTCGCCCACGACTTGGTGAACACGTCGCGCACGCCGATGCGGTCCTGGTCGGTGTAGCCCTTGGGAATACCCCACTTGTCGTTGTTGAAGTAGTCGTGATCGTCCCACGTGGCGAAAACGGGAATCGAGGACGTCAAAGTCTGCCACGCCGGCCGAAAGTCGCGAAGCAGATAGTCCGCCCGGTGCATAGGGAGTTTGTTTTCCCTGTCCTGCACGGCGATGTCGCCGATAACCAGCAGGGCCGAGGGCTTCCGGGCGCGGATCATGTCCGCCTGCTTGTCGTTGCCCAGGCCCCACCGGTGGAAGCAACTGCCGAAGGCGATCCGCACCCTGCCTGGCCCCTCGGCGCTTGGGGCGGTCGTGATGGCCGCGCCGTCGGGCATCGCGACCGCCTTGCCGTCCACCAGTACGCGATACGGATACCGCGTCGACGGCGCCAGGTGCGTCACCGGCACCACGGCCGACAGGTCCGTCGCCGCGGTGGCGTTGACCGGGCCGAACGTCTTCTCGGCGCCGCCGACGGTCACGCGCACCTCGACCTTCGCGGGCCCAAGCGTGCGGACCCACACCGCCGCCCCATCGGGCCTGACCGACCCGAGCAGCGGCCCGCCGAGATGGCCGATACCGTTTTCTTTGCATATTCTCTGGACGTCCGGGTCGTTGGCAACGTCCATGAACGTGGCGCCGGTCTTTGTCGCAAGGGCCTTGTACGCGGCCTCGTAGAGGCGGAACATCACCTCGGGCGGCTTCTTGAACTGCCCGAGCAACTCAAGGTTGTCAGCCAGCAGGCCCCGGCCAATTTCCCTCATGCCCTTGGCAACGGTCTTGGCGGCCTTGGCGTTCTTCTCGCCGGCATGGTCCTTGCCGGGCCGTGTTTCGGCCGCATAGGCGTAGCCCCAAGAAACGCACGCCGCCGCGATGAGCAAGACGACAATCCGCCGCATTTTCAACATGTGTGCCGTTCTCCTTACCTCAGACGTTAATACACCATCAGTCAGGCGCCGCACCTGCTCGCTGAAGCGAATAGGCCGGTCTACTGGTAGTTCAACCCTTGCCGTAGCCATTGGGGTGGGCTTTGTGCCAGGCCCAGGCGTGCGAGACTATGGTCGGCAGTTCCGGGTACTTAGGCCGCCAGAGCAGTTCGGCAAAGGCCTTTGCCGACGATGCGACCAGTCGCGGCGGGTCGCCGGGGCGCCGCTCGGCCTGCTCGGCTGGAATCGGCGTGCCCGTCACGGCCCGGCAGGCGTCGATGACCTCCTTCACGCTGAAGCCCGCGCCATTGCCGAGGTTGTACGCCTTGGCCTGTCCCGGCTCGATGGCGCCCAGCGCCAGCACGTGCGCGTCGGCGAGGTCGCAGACGTGGATGTAGTCGCGTATGCACGTGCCGTCCGGCGTGTCGTA
>CAYOBS010000214.1:0-6828 GCA_964402305.1 uncultured Planctomycetaceae bacterium
AGTCACCTATTTCGATGAGGGATACTCGGCCTTTGTCCCTGTTTCCTCGATCATATTTGCCTTTGCGTATGCGTTCTACTGCGCTCAACGGCTGCACCGTGGCCGCACCATGGCCAAACCGTGGTTATCAGTGTGCGGCCTTCATCATTTCCTGGCGGAGGTCATCCTGCATCATTGCGGGCATGGCGGTAGCCTCCCGGCCGACCTGGGCGTCCTTGGCGTACTTCATCTCGAAACTGTACTCAAGCCTGCGGACCTTGGCTCCGGCCGCCTCGCCCGCCAGGTCAATGTCCCAGCGCAGGATGCCCTTGTCCTTCATGTCGCGGTTGTACACCGCATCGGTCGAGACGGCCTGGCTGACCTTGAGGAGCCTCACCTGGATATCCTCGCCCTTGCTGGCCGGGATGCGGTCCAGCAGGCGGACGGCCACGGGCGTCTTCTTGAAGTTCTCCAGGCGGAGTTCGTAGTCGAAGGTCTGGACGCGGCTGCCCCAGGAGACCTTGTCGGACTTGTCCTTCAACTCGCGGTGGCAGCGGAGTTCGGTGTCCACGCCGAAGCCGACGGTCACTTCCTGCCCGCACGCCACGAGCGGCATCTGCCCGCGCCCGACGAACTCGCCGCCGATGTAGGCCGAGTACGGCCCGGCCAGCATCGGCACCGGGCTGGTGTTGACAAGGTTCGCCCGGCGATAGACGTACACGGACAGCAGCGGCGTGGCCACGTAGTAGGGGCTGACGGCGAACGGCTGGGCCGCGATCTGGACGAGTTGCTGGTCCGGCCGGCTGGCCAGGGACATCTTGCCCGGCAGCGGGTACGACACGGCCAGGCCTTCCGTGACGGCCCGGGCGGCCTCCTGCCCGCCGCGGACCAGGACCAGTTCACCGTTGAGTTCGAGCACTTGTCCGGTCGCGGCCAGGCGATTGAGTTCCCATCCGGCCTGTTCGGGGGCCTGCTGGAGCGTGTTCCACGCCCCCAGGGCCGCGTATTGGCTGTTTGACGTGTCGGAACGCAACTTGGCGTAATTGGCGACGGTCTTGTCCTTGCCCTCAGCCGCCCCGGCCGTCAGCCCCACCCAGAACGGGGCCAGCAGCGGGCTCTCGGCATTCATGGCCGGCGTGGCGGTCGAGAGGGTCAGCTTGACGTTCGCCCAGTCCTCGCCGCTGGTCTGCTGCACCTGGGCGAGGTACTCTAGGCGGACGGTCTTGCCGTCGGAGGCCAGGCGGAGGTTGTAGGCCGGCGACCAATCGGCCTCGTTGACCAGGTAACTCAACTGGATGGTCGTGGCGGCTTTGCCGGCCTTGGAGACGAAGATGGCTGCCTCCCGCACCGTCTTGCCGCCACCGGCAATCTCCTGCCGCTTGCGCTGGAGCAGGGCCAACTGCTCCTTGAGGTCCTCGCCGGCCTCGTGGAGTTTGATCTGCTCGGCCGTCAGTTCGCTGCGCAGGGTGAAGACCATCTCGCTGACCTTCTGGAGCGTGTCGGGGTTGAGGACGCCCTTGGCCAACTCCACCTGGGCGGTGGGGGCGGTGAAGGCCTCCAGCCGGGTGACGTAGCCCGTCTTGGCCGCCAGCAGGCCCTCTAACTGTTGGTTGGCGTAGACCTGCCTGTTGAGGGCCTTGATCTGGGCGTCGAGGTCGGCGATTTCCTTCTTCGGGGCCTCGGCCACCGCGCGGGCACGGAAGCGGACCGAGCGGATGGTCACCCCAGCCGCCCCGTCGGCCGAGGCGCTGGCGCTGGGGCCGACGATCTGCTCGGGAAGGTCGCCGACGATCAACTCCATCTCCCCCTCGCCCCCCGGCACGGTGACTGCCCGAGTAACCAGCGCCTGGCCTCGATAGACGACCACCTCCTGCACCACGCTGGCGGCAGGAACGGGCGCGCCGAAAACCGGGATGGATCCCAAGACGAGTGCGACGATGAAACAATCCAGGATTCTGAACATGGCGTCGTCCTTTCCTTGTGTCCGGCAGGGAAGCTGCCCTTGTCCCCTTAGCCGGGATTTCCCACATAACCCTTGGCCCGAGATGGTCGCGAGCCGGTCTTCCATTATCTTATCTCTTGCCTGTATGATGCCGCAACCGAAAAAGGACCGAAAAGGACGAGGGGGTGTACGTAGATTCCCTGGCAGTTTCCCACGGGCTTGCGCCTGCGGCTAATCGCAGTCGCCCTAGCGGGCTCAGAAACTGACTGCCGGAAGACCTGCGCACACCCATGATTCGGGCTCTGCCACCCTAAGACCCGAGAGCTATGAACTAAGACCTTCTTTTGACAGCCCACAGGCAGCGCCGTACAATCGGGGCATGAACATGAGATACCTTCCTCAGCGTAGCATGCGCCGCGGCGGCCCAGTTGCCGCTTTGCCAGCGGTGCTGCTGGTTGTGGCCTTGACATCGGCCGCGGCACTGGCTGCGCCTGCGGAAGGCGAACCTAAGGCCCCGCCCGCCCCCAACGGGGCAGGGACGCAGCCAGTGGAGGCAGGCGTCAGCGTCACCATCTCCGGCGCGCCCGCCACCGCGCCGGCAAAGGTCCGCGCCATGGCTGATCGCCTCGCCATTACGGGCATGGAGAGGACGGTCCTGGAGGCCGTGCGGGACGGCATAAAACAGATCGACGAGACCGGCCTGTATGTCGGGCTGGGCATTGCGGCCCGTGCGGCCGGCAACATCCAACTGGACCCCGATGAGTGGTCGCAACTCGACCGCCCCGCCTATGTGAGCCTCCTGGCCGAGCCTAAACTATGGCGTGGTCGGCCGGTGCAGGCGACGGTGAGCATATTCCGCGTCACAAAGCTCATGTCCGGCAATGGGCTCAACTATAGCGACTTCTGGCCAAAGGACCACCCCGTCTGGCGAATGGACGGCGTGCTGAGCGACGGGCAGGCCGCCGCCGACCAGCCGATCATCGTCCTCTCGGTGGTCAACCCGGCCGAGTTTCTGGGCCGGGGCCAGCCGGGAACCGGCAAGGCGGAGATGGAGTACACGAAAGGCCCGCGGGTCCGCGTGGCGGCTGTCTTCTACAAAGACCTGCTCGACACGGACCGCAAGGGCGCGGTCCGCCTGTACCCCATCGTCATCGCCTGGCAGCTAAGCCGGGGCGATGAGTTCTTCGCGCGCTACGCCGGCCCGCCCGACGGGCTAATAACCAAGCTGGCGCCGGTGGTGATCATGCTGGCCGTCCTGGCGGGCGGATTCTATCTCCTTCGCCGCCGGATGACGCAGATGCGGCAGAGCCGCTTCCAAGGCCCAAGATACCAGCCGCTTCGCAGCCCGGCCACATCAGCCGGCGCAAGGGACGCCCCCATCGACCCGGCCGACAGGCATGTCGATCCCGAACTCGCCGCAGCCCTCGAGCAATACCGCCACGAACACCCAAAAGGCCACGATGAAACCGAAGGAACCGCTGGTGCCGCTGGAAAGAACCATCACGGTTGATCTCGGCCGGCGGAGCTACGGCGTCCGCGTCGGGCCGGGGCTGCTGGGCGCCATGGGCGATGCGGTCGCGGCCCTGCCGGGCGTGACGGGCGCGGCCATCGTCACCGATTCCAACGTCGGGCCGCTCTACGGCCAGCGGGTCAGCGACGCCCTGGCCGCGGCGGGGGTCCGGGCGGCGCTGATAGAGTTCCCCGCCGGCGAGGCCAGCAAGAACCTGTGTACCGTCGCCGGCGTGCTGGACGCCCTGCTGGCCATAACCCCGGCCGTGGACCGCGCGACAGTCGTCGTCGCCCTCGGCGGCGGGGTCGTCGGCGACCTGGCGGGGTTCGTCGCCGCCATCGCCCTGCGCGGCATGCGGTTCTACCAGTGCCCGACCTCGCTGCTGGCCGACGTGGACGCCTCCGTCGGCGGCAAGACGGGCGTGGACCACCAGGCGGGCAAGAACCTCATCGGCGCCTTCCACCAGCCGGCGGGCGTGATGATCGACGTCGAAACGCTGAAGACCCTGCCGCGGCGGGAGCTCATCGGCGGCCTGGCTGAATGCGTCAAGCACGCGGTCATCCGCGACGCGAGCCTGCTGGATTACATCGAGGACCGCGCGGAAGACATCCTCGCCTGCCTGCCCGACGTGATGACCGAGTTGATCGCCCGCAACGTGGCGATCAAGGCCCAGGTCGTCGCCGCCGACGAGCGCGAGGCCGGCCAGCGGGCACACCTGAATTACGGGCACACCGTCGGCCACGCCATCGAGGCCCTGGCCGGCTATGGGGAGCTTTCCCACGGCCAGGCCGTCGCGCTGGGCATGGTGGCAGCCAACCGCCTGGCCGTCGCACGCGGCCTGCTCGACGAGCAATCCGCCCAGCGCATCGAGCGGCTGCTCAGCAAGCTGGAGCTGCCCACCCGCCGGCCGGGACTGGACGCCGACAAGGTCTGGTGGATAATGCAGCACGACAAGAAGGCCCTCGCCGGGCGAATAAGGATGGTCCTGCCGATAAAGCTTGGCGCCGCCGAAATCTTCGACGACACCGACCCCCAGGCCATCCGCGACGCCGTCGAGTATCTTGGCGGGTAGGCGTAGCACGGCCATCCTGGCCGTGAGTACCACGGGCATCTTGCCCGTGGTGGACGTGTCAAGCCCCGAACAGGGCCAAGATGGCCCTGCGACTCACGGGCAAGATGCCCGTGCTACGGTTTCCTGCTCTGGTCGCGATATCGCCGGTCCCCCACCAGCCGCAAGAATCGTCTGAAAGAACGCGAGTTTTTCCCCGCCTCAGTAACGTCCATTTTCGCCAGAATCTGCGGCGGATCCTGAGTCTTGTGATAGAAGTCTTTGCCTTTCACACAGATTTGATTCAGCAAGGCTGTCGCGTCCGCCACGTTGTCAGCCTTGTTGGGCCTGACATGCTTCCTGAAAGCCTCTGTCGGCTTGAACCTTTTCTTGTGGCTGGCCAAAGCCTTGGGATCGGCAATCAGCCAGTTCTCGAACTTTCGGTTCTTGACGACGACATGGACCTGCTCGCCCATTGCGACAAAGGCGGTCTCAATGGCTTGGGCAAATTCGGGCGCACATTCCGCGCGGTCTTCTCTGTCGATGAGAAGGAGAACCACGTCCGCGCCTCGCTTCCTCAGCAGGTCGAGCTTCTTCAATACACTCTCTGCTATCCGACCGGGCGCGCTCTTTGGCTGAAGCCTGGCATGCACCGGGGCAAGCAGTTGGTCTCCTTGACGCAAGCATAGTCTGGCGCAGATTTCAGGGAGCGATTTGAACTCCCCAAGCCCATCGACGACAATGCCTATCTTCACGTCCGCCCTCCCGGCACGGCACGGGGAATCAGCCCCGAATCCAGGAACTCCGAGAGCCCGTATTTCCCTTCAGACCAGTCTTTTTCAACCCGCTTATCCAATTCGGTTAGTCGGCGGATCTCCGTTTTTCCCTTCCGCCGCGAGACAATCCACACCTCAGACGGTCTGAGGGATTCGATGACCACGAGCGACTGGGTGGTCAGGAAAATGGACTTTTCCTCGGAGAGTTCTCGCAACTTCTTCGCCAGTTCGTGGATGATCCACGGATGGAGGGAACTCTCGGGCTCCTCAATGACCAGGGCCGAAGTCCGCGGGTCTGCCGCCGCCACCAGCATCGACAAGGCATGAAGCGTGCCGTCGGAGACTTCGTCAATTCGCCAGGGCAGTTTGACGCCCTCTTCCTTGAAGAGCAGCCCGTAAGTCTTGGAAGCCAGTGGATAGACTGTGATATCCCGTAGTTCGGGAACCACGATCTGCATAGCGTCCAGAATATCCCTCCACACCTTCGGCTGCTTCTTCTGGAGCCAGTCAACCATCGTGGGCAGATTCTCGCCCAACATCGCCAGTGCGGGATTCGGCGTCGGAACGCCTGGCTCGCGGAGCTTGTCGGAGGAGAAGTGGTAAACGCCGAGATTGACGAAGAAGCTCGAGAGCGAGTCCTGGAATTGTGAGCGGAAGTATGGATGTTCAATCAAGAGCTGTTGCTCACCTAGATTCGCTTCGTAGAGTCGACGCTTCTTCGAGACCCTCTTCAATTTCGCTTCAGCCTGGACTTCCACGTTGCCGTCAGACCCACGAGTGAACATGCACAAGTATCCTCTGAAATCCTTGCGCGACCCTACTATGCCTGACGAAGAGCTGACTTCAAGCTGGAACTGCTCCCGGTCCACCACATACTCGGCTCGAAGTCCTCCGGCGGCGGCCTTGAAGCCGAATTCATGCCTGAGCGTGAAGGACCCTTCAATATCTATCGCCAGCAGTTGCGGGAACAACTCGAACAACCCAAACAGATGCTCCGTGTGTGTCTGCTCGGGGTCAAACCGCACCTCCACCTCGAACTCAATCGGCGCTGTCGTCCGCTTGCCCTTTCTGTAGGCGATGTTCTCGAATCCCCCTGCCCTTGAGATCGCCATTTCCAAGCCGTGCTGGTGGACTTCGGAGAGGAACTTCATGGCCAGGGCGAAGTTGGTCTTGCCGGACCCGTTCGGGCCGACGAGGGCCACCAGGCCCTCGGAGTTGATCTCCACGTCCTTGAGCGACTTGAAGTTGGCGATCCTTATGCGGCTTAGGAACACAGGGGCGGCTCCATCATGTTGTTCGCGAAAGTTGGCGAAAGTTGCCGGGCTCTTTTCTCTGCCATGGCACACAGGTATAATGCCCGCCTGGGCATCAGGCAAGGAGCATAACCGATCGGCAAGGAAGATTCAATCAGGGGCGCCGGCGACCTCGCCACCGCCACGCCGGACCTCACGGTGGACATCGCCGGGGTGAAGCTGGCCAATCCCCTGATGACCGCCAGCGGGACGTGCGGGTATGCCGACGAGTACGCGGACTTTGTGGACCTTGGCGGGCTTGGCGCATTCGTGACCAAGTC
>CAYOBS010000215.1:0-6745 GCA_964402305.1 uncultured Planctomycetaceae bacterium
AATCGCATGCCCTCGCGTTAGCAATTGCTCAAATTATTTGTTCGCGGTTCCTTAGACTCGAAGTCCCGAAGGTCGCCCACTTCGTCCCAGCCAACGCAAATGTAGCCGCCGCTCAGGCACTCATCCCAGAACCGCGCGTCATCCCCCGGTGCGATCTTCACAATCCGGCGTTGATCTTTGGGATTGGCCCACCAATACAGGAAACGCTCGATTTCCTTCGTCTGCCAACCCTCGAAGCCCGGCGTCTGCCGCATCTTGTTGAGCAACGCCCTGTTCAGTTGAGTAACTTGGTCCGACCCCAACTCGGGATTGTCGCCTCCTAGCAGCTTGAGGAAGTGACGGAGGTGTGCGGACGATGTTATTGGCAGCACGTCAGTAGGGAAGTAACAGTACAGTGCCTTGGTGCGAAGGGCATATGCTCCGGCAAGGGAGGCGATATGGTCAATGCCTGCCCAATCGCCGCTCTTCGCCTTGTCGAACGCCTCGACGAACCCGGACCGAAGCGCCTGCCACGCCTCGGATTCGTCTTTGTACGTCTGCTTGTCGAAGAACCAACTGCCATCACGCTGGCGGTAAATCAAGTGCTTTCTGGCACTGCCGCCCTTTATTGACCCAGAGGAGGCCGTCCCGAACTCCATCCACCAGCAGAATGATTCTTGGTTCTTTCCGAGGCCTAGAGCGTATCGGTCCAAGGGCATGGAGGCCCATCCATCAAGCGGAAACCGCCTTATGACCTCACGCCTTTGCTGTTCTGCGGCCTCCATGTCCGCTTGGTGTGATACCCGGTCGTATTCCCTGATCGCTTCCGTCAACGCAAGTGGTTCGCTGGCCATAGTAGTCCTCGTAAGCTCGGCATCCCAGTCATGATCAACTTAGCGCTCACTGATAAAGAATAGGTGGAATAGCGGACAGTTACTCATTTCCGTGAGTGATAATGGGTGACCGTTCGCTTGTTTCCTGTTGTCGTCTCTGGTTTCACGAGCGGGTTGGTCACCGGGTCCAGGGACCGTGCCCGCAGCCGGGCGAGGGACGCATTCAGGCTGGGGAATATGAACTCACCGTAGCTGGGCGGTGACGGCCGAACCCGGCCGGTGCGTTCGAACATCCCCGATTTGGTCGCGGCCATGACCATGCCAATACTCTATACCTCGCAGCGTGGCCCGTCAACACCATCCCAAGCCACCATCCAAGCCGGCATCCTAAGCCGCTATCCCAAGCCATCCCAAGCCGGCAGGGGTCAGGGCGAAATCCGCAAAGTGCCCTCGGAATATCCAGATTATCCAGGTTTGTCTCCGCTAGTGGGTGGCCACCCTCACCCCCGATAGGGGCCCCAAGGGCCGGCCCTTCGGGCCACCCTCCCCCTAAGGGGGAGGGGTGTGGCGCCGGCGCGTGTTTTGGAGCGCCGGCCGAGCGCGCAAGAGGGTGTTTGGTAGCGCCAAGTGGTGTTTTGGAGCGCCGGCCGAGCGCGCAAGAGGGTGTCTCGATAGCGCCGCGGTGTGTTTTGGAGTGCCGGACGAGCGCGCAAGAGGGTGGCCGCTATTGCGACAGGGCCGTATTGTGGCAAATCCCGGCTGGGGCGGGTATGATGCCCGGCTTATGAAATTGCCAATCGTCGCAATCGTGGGCCGGCCTAACGTCGGCAAGAGCAGCTTGCTGAACCGCATGGTCGGCCAGAGGATTTCGATCGTTGACCCCACGCCGGGAGTAACCCGCGACCGCATCAGCGTGCCGTGCCCCATCGGCGACGGCTATGTCGAGCTGGTGGACACAGGCGGGATCGGCATCGTCGATCACGACGACCTGACCGAGCACGTCGAGAACCAGATCGCCTATAGCCTGGCCGAGGCGAACCTGCTGATCTTCCTGGTCGACGCACGCGAGGGCGTCACGCCGCTTGACCGCCACGTGGCCGAGCGGCTGCGGCGCCTGGCCGTGCCCGTGATACTTGCGGCCAACAAGGTTGACGAGGTGGGCCTGCCGGCTGAGATGGGCGAACTCAACTCGCTGGGCTTCGGCGAGCCGGTCCCCGTTTCCGCCCAAAACGGGCTGGGCATGGAACAGCTTGCCGAGGCGATCGCCCGCGTGCTCGGCGAGCTGCCCGCAAGCCCGCCGGAAGCGGCCCTGATGAAGCTGGCGATCGTCGGCAAGCGCAACGCCGGCAAGAGCACGTTCATCAACGCCCTGGCCGGGCAGGAGCGGGTGATCGTCTCGGAGACGCCCGGCACGACGCGAGACAGCGTGGATGTTACCGTCGAGATCGGCGGGCGGAAGTTCATGCTCATCGACACCGCCGGCATCCGCAAGAGGCGCCGGATCGTCCAGCATGACATCGAGTTCTACAGCTACCACCGGGCCCTTCGCAGCATCCGCCGGGCCGACGTGGTGGCGCTGATGATCGACGCGTCCGTGCCGGTCAGCAAGGTCGATAAGGACCTCTCGCGCGACATCATCGACCAGTTCAAGCCCGTGGTGCTGGTTGTGAACAAGTGGGACCTGGCCCGCGGCCAGGCCGCCGGTCAGGACTACGAGGCGTACTTCGACAAGGTCTTCCCGGAACTCACATACGCCCCGATCTGCCTGACCAGCGCCACGACGGGCATGAACATCCATCAGACCATCGGCATGGCTGAGAAACTTTTCGACCAGGCGCGGGTGCGGGTGCCGACGGCCCAGCTAAACGCGGTGGTCCGGCAGATAACCACCCAGCGCGGCCCCAGCCACAAGGCGGGCACCAGGCCGCCGAAAATCCTCTACGTCTCGCAGATCACGACGTGCCCGCCGACAATCGTATTCTTCGTCAACGACGTTCGGAGCTTCGACCGCTCCTACCAGCGATACATTGTAAACCAACTCCGCCTGCACCTGCCGTACGCCGAGGTGCCAATCCGCGTGCTGTTCCGCTCGCGGCGCCAGCACGAGGGAACCCGCGGCATGGGCGGACATATTGCCGAGGCCGCTGAGGCTATCGAGGCCGCTGAGGCTATTGAGGCCGCTAAGGCTATCGAGGCCGAGGACATGGATTTTTCGCGCCAGGACGGGGACGAACACGCTGGCCGGGACGAACATGCCGGCCGGGACGAACATGCCGGCCGGGAGATTTCATCTGACGAACTGCCGACGGTCCCTGATGACAGGCCGTCCCACCCCGGCGGCGCCCGCAAGCGTCGCATCCCCAGCCGGGCTGCTCGATACGCCAAATCCGGCAAGGCCCCGCGAGTCGGCAAGCCCGGCGCCGGCAAGTCCCGAGGGAAGTCTTCGCAAAACGGCAAGCCCCAAGGCAAGGCTGCGCAAGGCGACAAGCCCGGCGGTCCGGCAAAGCCCGGTGCCGGCAAGTTCAAGGCTGGCAAGGCCAGGGCCGGCAAGTTTGCCCGCGGCGGCAAACCGCGCCCACCCGGCGCCAGGCCCAAGCCCAAGGGAGGCTCGCCAAAGCCCGCCGGACCCGCCGGCCCGCGAGCCAGTGGCGGCCCCAAGGCTCAAGGCCCAAAGGGCCGGGGTCCCAAAGGCGGCGGCCCCAAGGGTCCAAAAGGCCCAAGAGGTCCGCGAAGACGCCGGCCATAGAAGGCAACCAAACAGAAGAACAGCGGAACCAGGAACCAGGTATTGGGAACCCGTGAAAGGCAACAGCGGTATTGGGAATCCGGAAAATCAACGGCGGCATCAGGATTCAGGCAACACCTTCTTGCTTTTCCATGTTCCATGTTCCGGGTTCCGGGTTCCAGGTTCCAGGCTCCAGGTTCCGCCTTTCCCTGGTTCCGGGTTCCAGGTTCCCGGTTCCGCCTTTTCCCGGCATCCCGGTTCCGCCGTTGCCTCGCTACTGCCCGGGCCGGGCCAGCGCGTTGAGAATCATTCCAGCGCCATAGGCGACGTACGAATCCTGAGGAGCCGGCGCGGTAGTCGGCGCAGAAGCCGGCATGGTCGTCGATGCGGTAGTCGCCGGCTGGCTGGCCGGCGCCGACTCGGGCCCGACGGCAATCTGGTGCTTGGCGCGGAAACCTGAGAGTTCAGCCTCGGCCGTCGCGGGGCGAACGGTCTTGAGAACCTCATCCCACTGCTTTGCCTCGTCGGCAGTCAGGCCCTTCTGCCAGAGGCAATACAAGGCAAGTTCCTGGCCGTCCAGGATCACCCGGCCAAAATGTTCTTTCTGAAAACTCGCATCAGGTGATGCCCACACCGCGTAGCAGATATGAGAAAGCGGCCCTCCCCGGTTACCGAATGACCACGCCAGGCCGCGCGACTCTTTGTCCCACTGGCCGTTGGAAATCAGCGGCCCGGCCGGGAGCTTCAGCTTCACGCTTACCTGGTCGGGCGCGGGGCCAAATAGGCCGCCCAGCGGAAGGAAAGCCCCGATGATGTCCTGGGCCAGCACACCGGCCACTTCTTTGATGGTCTTCATTGCATCCGGCTGGGCCGGCTCGCTGGCCGGCTCTGTGGCAGGCTGACTCTGCGCGGTGGCAGGCTGGCTCTGCGCGATGGCCGGCTCTGTGGCTGGCCCGGTAGTCGGCTGTGATGAGGCAACATGTGAGCCCTCCTCGTCGGCGGACCAGGATGCCGACCGCTCCCGCCACTGCTCCACGGCCTGGCGAGCCACGTCACTGGTTCGGACGAACTGCTCGAATGATCGGGCGACCTCGTTCGGGTCGGCCAGGAACGCAAGCTGCTTGTCCGTTTCGTCGATGCCCATTTTCCGGGCCAGCAGCCGCCGCGCGGCGAGCTGCGCCGCCTTGACCTTGTCCTCATCCTTGACCGCGGGGTCCGCCATCTGCCGGGCAAACTCGAAGATGTGCTCGTAGTGGACGTAGTCGTGCTCGATCAGGTAGAGCACCACGCGGGCGCGGATCTCCATCTTGTTTTCCTCGCTGCTGACCAGCCCGCTATTGGCCGACCAAAGATAGATCGACAGGTTCTTGATGTCCTTGCGGAAGTCCGTGTCCATGAACCGGCGCAGCTTCTCGAAGCCCGGCTGCGCCTCCAGCCGCCCGGCCAGGTAGCCGCCCAGGACGTCCGTGATGGTGTCCGCGGCCAGGTTGATCCGCTCCAACTGGTACGTCAGATCGTCGGTGCCGGCGAAGCGTTCGACGTACCCCGCCGCTGATCCCATGAGCGTGTGAATGATCCGATATTCACCCGCCCCGCCGAGTTCGCCCGGCAGCCGGCCTGTGAATCGCCCTGCGAAGGTCTGCCTGGCGGCGTCGGGATCGATTGTTACCCGCCGCGGATACTTCCCGGCCAGGCCCTGGAGAATCGCCGGCGACACCTGGGCCTCGTTCGGCTCGCCGCTCTTGCCCGACCCGCTTTCCTGCCAGGCCGTCAACTGCCTGTCCAGCGATCCGTCATCGGACTCCATGACGATCTCATATTTGTTGTTCGGCTCACAAGACAAACACACCAGCGCCGCCGCCATCGCCGCGCCGCTCAAGAGCAACCGGCCAAACCGTCCCAATCGCATAGTCGTCTCCCTGTCTGAAAGCATATTACCCTCCCCCCTTTATATCCCGTCGCATGGGACTGTGCGCAGCGGAAACAGCCCGTGGCCTGAAAAAAGCCATCTCATGGCGATTCTGGAAAGGAAAAGCCTGTCCCCCTTTGCTCCTGAAGTTTTTTTGTTGGTATGGGAACAGGACGCCCCGGCGAGTGTTATAATCATTGGTGTGGCCCTCGGCGGCGTCCGCGTTGTCGCGGACTGACGCGCCAGGCCACGCCAGGCCGCCGTCGCCCGGCCGGTTTTTTGTTATTTGTCAATTGTCAATTGTCAATTGTCAATTGTCAATTGTAGTTCGGCTCGGCACATTGCAGCCGGAAAGGAACGGATCATGTCGGAATCGTCGAACAGGTTCGATCGTCGGGACTTCCTCAAGAGTTCGCTCCTGGCCGGCGCCGCGGGCGGGGCGCTGGCGGCTGGGGCTTTGCAGGGCGGGCTTCTCAGTGCGGCCGAGACGGACAAGCCTGCCGCCACCGCCGCGCCGCCCGTGCCGTCCAGCAAGGCCACGCTGCCGACCGGCAAGATCGGCAAGCTCCAGGTCAGCCGGATGCTGCTCGGCGGCAACCTGCTGACGCACTACACGCACAGCCGGGATTTGCAATACGTCTACAACCTGGCCGCCCACTACAACACCGTCGCGAAGATCCGCGACACGCTGGCGGTCGCGGAGGAGCACGGCATCAACACGCTGTCGGTACACAACCCTCCGGGCATCGTGAAGATCCTTCAGGACCACCGCAAGGCCGGCGGAAAGATCCAGTGGATCATCTGCCCGACCGCCCCGATCCGCGATGACATGACGGCGTACACGCAGATGGTCAATGAGCTTATCGACGCCGGCAGCGACGGCATCTACGTATGGGGCGTCCACGCGGACCCGCTGTCGGCAAAGGGCAAGAAGGGCGCCGAACTGCTCGCCAAGGCCGTCGAGGCCGCCAAGCTGCACGGCGTGCCCTCCGGCGTGGGCTGCCACGACCTCAACGTGGTCAAGCTCTGCGAGGCAGAGGGAGTCGAGGCGGACTTCTACATCAAGACGTTCCACCACCACAAGTACCCCACTGGCCCCAAGGCCGAGGAGATCAAGGGCCCATACAGCGAGTTCCCCGGCTACTGGTGCGCAACGCCCGACGAACACATCGAGGTAATGAAAAAGGTCACCAAGCCGTGGATCGCCTTCAAGATCATGGCCGCCGGCGCGATCCCGCCGCAGGACGCCTTCGGCTGGGCGTTCAACAACGGGGCCGACCACATCCTGGTCGGCATGTT
>CAYOBS010000216.1:0-1615 GCA_964402305.1 uncultured Planctomycetaceae bacterium
GGATGGGCAGCTTGTCGACGGCCTGGCGTATGCGCTCGGCGACGGCCTCGGCGTCGACGGCTGCCGTCTCGGGCAGCAGCACCGCGAACTCGTCGCCGCCGAACCGCGCCGGAAGGTCGGCCTGGCGGCAGGCCTCCTCGAGAGCGCCGGCCACCTGCTTGAGAACGTCGTCGCCCGCCTGGTGCCCGCCGGAATCATTGACCGCCTTGAAGAAGTCAACGTCCATCACCAGCAGCGACATCGGGCGGTTATAGCGTCTGGCCTGGTGATAGAAACACGAAAGGACCTCTTCGAAATGCCTGCGATTAGCCAGGCTCGTCAACTGGTCCGTCTTGGAAATGTGCGCCAGCTTCTCAAAGGCGTTCTCCAGCCGGCGGGCGAGCATGAGCGGCTCGCCGTGAAGGTTCCTGGCCAGGCTCTGCACCGAGCCTTCCCCGGCATCGAGCTTCTGCAACCGCTCAAGCAGCCGCACCACCGGCCCCGTGACCAGCATGTGAGAGCCGAGGATCACCAGCAGCGCCAGCCCGACCGACAGGGAAAGTATGATCAGGATCATCCGCCGGCTGGTGACGGTCTGACGCAGGATGGGAGTAACCGGCACCGTCGCCAGAAAGTACCCGATGGACCGCCCGGAGATGTCCCTGGCTGCCCACGCCACGGCCATCTGCTCCTGGCTGGTAAGCCAGGCCGGCAACTGGGCGGAGTTGTTGTCCAGCACCCCGGTCGGCAACTTGCTGCCGGAAACCAGCACGACCTTGCCGTCGGACAGTTTGCTGAACTTCTCCATTCGCGCGGTGTCCAGAGGGCGGGCGAGCATCAGGTAGCCGGCGCAGTTGGCGTCCTGCTCCAGCGATGGGACGGGGCATTGAGCGAACACCGCCGGGCCGTCGGGAAGCTGGAGCAGCCCCTCGGCGGCGCCTCTTGCGGCGATGTCAACCGATTCCGGCAGACCGCCCGCGCCGGGCGCCTCTGTCCGGCCGGCGGGGCCGTCGGCACTTGGGCCGTGGCTGTCGCTCTGGTCCCGCTTTACCGTCGACCACGATGCCGTCACGCGCCCGGATCGGTCGGTCAGCCAGGCATGGCTGATGTCGACGCGGTCCAGCACGCCGCGCATGAACTCGTCGAGCCTGCCGGCCGGGACGCCGGCGGGATTTGAGTTGCAAAAGGACCGTACGATATCCAGGTCCTCGGCGAGGCCGGCGGCGCAGCGGCGCAGCTCCTCTTGCTCCTCCTGGATCGCCGTCTGTGTCGTATGCCGCGTCTTGACGGCCTGCTCCTGGAGGGCGGCATCCTTCTGAGCGTCGAGGTGCGGACGCAGGAAGAAGGTGTCCAGAAGGAAGATTCCGCCGGTAGCCAGCACAGCCAGGATTAACAGAACGCCGGGACTAGTCAACTTGAACCGTACCATATCACCGTTTCCTACCCAATTCGACCACACCCGGAGCGGGCGCGTGGACATTGGCCGCGACCGCGTCAACCAGGAGGTCTATCGGCAAACCGGGCGGGGGTCTTGCTTAGTTAACGCGATAAGAAAGGTCATAGGTCTTAGCTCTTAGGTCATAGGGCGCGCCGGGGGACCGTGCCGGCAGGTGAGCCGAAGAAGGAAGAACCCCCT
>CAYOBS010000216.1:1715-6684 GCA_964402305.1 uncultured Planctomycetaceae bacterium
TTCGCAAGGCGTACTTGACCAGGGTGGTCTGGTCGTGGATGTCGAGTTTGCGCATCAGGCGCGCGCGGTGGGTGTCAACCGTCTTGACGGCGATTCCAAGGGCGTCGGCGACTTCGCGGTTGGTCTTGCTCTCGGCGATAAGCTGGAGAACCTGCCGCTCCCGCGCGGTCAACTGCTCGTAGGGGTCGTTGCCGCCCCGGCCGAGACGCTGAAGAATCCCCCTGGAAAGGCCCGGCGCCAGGTACAACTCGCCTCGGGAGACGGTGCGAAGGGCCTCGATGAGTTGGTCGTTGTCGGCCTCCTTGGTCAGGTAGCCCGAAGCGCCGTTTTCCAGCGCCCTGACGACAAACTCCTCATCGTCGTGCATGCTCAGGATCAGAACCGCCAGTTTTCGCATCCGCCTTGTCAGTTCTCGGCAGATGTCCAGGCCGTTGATCCCGGGCATGACGATGTCCAGCACCAGCACATCCGGCTTGGCGGCCTGGACTTGCTCGGCCACTTGCAGCCCATCCCCGCACTGGCCGACAACCTTGAACTCCGGCTGCCTGGCGATCATCTCCGCCAAGGCCTGGCGCACCACCGTATGGTCATCCGTCAGGAAGACTCCGATAGTTCGTCTGTGTTCGGTCATGTAAATGTCCTGGTGCGGAACCGGACTTGGACAATCATTACATCGACGCCCCTTGGCTGCCTCGTTGGTAATTTTATCGCACGGACCAGCACTGGCCCCGTGCCGCCGCCTCTCGCCCGGTATTATATGGGCTAAAGCCCGCAACCGCAATCGTAAAATTACGGAAAATACCAAAGCTGAACAACTTAGACACTACTTGCCTCCAGCCCGTCGGCCGGGTAGAACACCCTGCCATGGATGCCGTGATATTCGATTTCGACGGTGTTGTCGTGGACTCCGAACCGGTCCACTTCGCCGGCTTCCGCGACGTGCTGGCAACTCTCGGCCTGGACTTGACGCTCGAGGACTACTACGACAAGTACCTCGGCTACGACGACCACGACTGCCTGCTGATCGCCGGCCGCGACCGCGGCGCGGAACTGTCCGAGCGGCAGATCGCCGACCTGACCGCCGCCAAGACTGCCATGGTGCAGCGGGCATTCCGCGAGTCGATCCAGCCCCTGCCGGGCGCGGTGGCTATCATCCGCGCCATTGCCGCCGCGGGCGTGCCGATGGCGATCTGCTCCGGGGCGCTTCGCGATGAGATAATCCTCGCCGGCCGAACCGTCGGCGTGCTGGACTGCTTCCAGGCAATCGTCGCCGCCCAGGATGTCAAACGAGGCAAACCGGACCCCGAAGGCTACCTCGCCGCACGCGAACTGCTTGCCCGCGCAGCCGGCAAGGACCTCCGCCCGCGGTGCTGCATCGTCGTGGAAGACTCCCCCGCCGGCATCGACGCCGCCAGGTCGGCCGGGATGAAAGTCCTCGCCGTCGCCACGAGCTACCGCCCCAACCACCTGGCCAAAGCCGACCGCGTTGTCGCATCCCTGGCGGATGTCGCCTTCACCGAAATGCAAGAACTTCTCTAGAGCAGACGATCATGGACAAGACAGTGTCATTGCTGGCCGCCGCGGGCTTGCCCGGCACGCCGGAGGCGTACCTGCCGATTGCGATAGGGGGCGTGCTGGCATTGCTGTTTCTGTATCTCAGCCTTCGGGCCGGCAGCCGGCGACGGCTCATCGACAACATCCCGACCTCCAAGACCACCGGCGTGTTCATCGGGCTGGTGGAGCTGAGCGGCACGGCCGAGTCGCCCCAGCCGCTGACCAGCTACCTTGCCGGGATTCCCTGCGTAGGCTATCGCTGGAGCGCCGCGGAACACTGGAGCCGGACCGTCACGGAGACCTACCGCGACGCAAAGGGTCATACTCAAACCCGCACACGGCACGAGAGTGGCTGGACCACCGTCGCCAGCGGCGGCCAGTCCCAGCCGTTCTATCTGAAGGACGACTGCGGGTTGATCCTCGTTCGGCCTGAAGGTGCGAAGGTTGAGGACGCGGCGGTTTTCGACCAGACCTGCGGCCGGGATGATGCGCTGTACTACATAAAGGGCCCCAGCGGCGCCGTATCCCACTCCGATCACCGCCGGCGCTTCACCGAGCACGCCGTCATGCTGCACGGCACGCTGTACGTGATGGGTCGCGCGCGCGAGCGGCAGGACGTGGTTGCCCCGGAGATCGCCGCGGACGCCGAGGCGCCGGTGTTCCTCATATCGACCCGCAGCGAAAAGCAGATCAGCCGGGGCCTTGGAATACAGTTCTGGGTCTGGGGCGTGCTGGGGGCGGTGGCGGCGGCGGCCGGCGGGATTGTATGCGTGAAGATGGGCCAGTCCATGCGGCACGGTGCGGGATTGGCCATGGGTCCTGGCCGGGATGTCGGCCTGTGCATCGCGACTGCGGGCGGGTTCCTGGGCCTGTGGCTGCTGGGCTGGCTGTGGATGGCCTTCAACAGCATGGTCCGGCTTCGGCAGATGGTCACGCAGGCATGGTCCAACGTGGACGTCCAGTTGCACCGGCGGGCGGACCTGATTCCCAACCTTGTCGAGGCGGTCAAGGGCTTCCGCGACCACGAGCGGACTGTCCAGGAATCGCTTGCCCTTCTGCGGTCGCAGGCGCAGGCCACACGCCCGGGCCAGCCCGGCCCGGACCCCGTGGCTACCAGTCCGGCCATCATTGCCATCGTGGAACAATATCCCGAGCTCAAGGCCAACGACGTATTCATGCGCCTCCAGCGCCAGCTCGCCGACACCGAGAACCGCATCGCGCTGGCCAGGGAATACTTCAACAACATCGCCGAGCACTACAACCGGCGCCTGGCAATCGTGCCCGAATCCTTCGTCGCGTCGCTAGGCCGATTCCGCGAACAACCGTTCTTCGTCGCCGCCGGTTTCGAGCGCCAAGCAGTGGCCGTCAAGCTGGCCCAGTAGGAGCCGAGGCAGTCGAGCAGGTTGGCCTTGCACGCATTCCAGATGATTCGTCCGGTTATTTTCGCGGCCGCGTGGAACCTGCGGTTATCTTGAGCGTCAGACCAAGAGTAGCAAAGTGTAACAAAGACCTGCATGACACTATTTCAAGGAGAACACCATGAGATACCGAGCATTTGTGATCATCCTGGCCGCGGGGCTGACGAGTACGGCGTCGGTCGCGTCGGCGCGGATCAAGCTGGCTGCACTGCCCGAGCGGGAGCGGGTCGAGATCCAGCTTGATAACGGCAACTACACGCTGGTGGAGGAAGAGCGCATCGTCCCGCTGCTCAAGTCCGGCAAGGCCAACAACATGATCGACTTCAGTTGGTCCAACACCGCCATCGACAAGGACTCCATTCTATTTCGCCCGGTGGCTGTGCGGGAGGGCGACAAGTTCCGCCCGGTCAAGCTGATCAAGCTGCCCGACGGCACCGAGGCGCCGGAGATAAACGTCATCAACGTTGCCTACCCGCCCAACGAGAACGCGCTGGTCTGGGAGGTTTTCGCGGCCGAGGCATGCGCCTGCAAGGTCCGCGTCAGCTACCTCATCTCCAACCTGACTCGCACCTTCGAGTACAGGGCGCTGGCAGACAAGAAGGAGAAGATCCTGACGCTGCGCAAGTTCATGGTCCTGCACAACTACAGCGGGGAGGACTTCCTCGGCGCCGGCGTCTGGGCGGGCTTCGGGCCAAAGTTCCTCAAGGAAGTCAACCAACTGGACGACCTCAAGCTGCTGATGGCGAAGTTCTCCGACGTGCCAATCGACAAGACGTTCACCTTCGACTGGTACACCCACGGGGCGCTGAACCCCGACAAGCCCCTGGCCAGCAGGATCCTCATGCACTACCGGCTGACCAACGACGAGAAGCACAAAATGGGGGAATTCCCCCTTCAGCCGGGCAAGGTCCGCATCTTCATCGAGGACGGTCACGGCGGCGAGGCGTTCCTCGGCGAGGATCTGGCTGTACTGACCCCGCTGGACGACACGATGAAGCTCTACCTCGGCGAGTCGCGCGACATCGTCTGCACCCGGATAATCGAGAGCAACCAGCGGCACGCCGTCCGCGGCAATCTCTGCAACCAGGAAATCGTCATCAAGTACGAGATCGAGAACTTCAAGGACGCCCCCGCCACGCTGCGGATCATCGAGCAGCTCAACCGCCTGGGGCAGGAGTATTTCGGCAACACGCACGGCGACGTGGAGTGGGAGAAGGGCGGCAAGACCGGCAAGGAAATCCGCTTCGACTACGAGTTTGGCAACGCCACGCCGATCCTGCTGGTGGACCTGCCCGCCAGGCCGGCGGACAAGGACGCGAAGGTCGAGAAGGTTACGGTCCGCTTCCACATATTCCTGAAGAACCTCTGGCCGTGATGTGCCGGAAAGGATAACAGCCATGAAACACATAACGACAGCAATAATACTGACAATCCTGGCCGGCCTGTTGGCGTACACCTCCGCCGGCCTGGCCAAGAACGTGGACCTGGTAACGCTGCCGGCCCGCGACTCCGTGCAACTCACGATCTACAATTCCGAGGACCTCACGCTGGTCAAGGAGACGCGGTACGTTACGTTCAAGAAGGGTGTCAACAAGCTGCAATTCTCCTGGGCCAACACGCTGATCGACCCTACAAGCGTCGCCTTCCGCCCGCTGGAGCACAAGGACGATGTGGAGCTGCTGGACACCGTCTTTCCCGGCCAGAAGCCGCAGCACCTGATCTGGAACGTCCAGAGCAAGTTCGAGGGGCAGGTGAAGGTGGAGGTTACGTATTTCACCAGCGGGCTGACGTGGAGCATGGACTACGTTGCCATCACCGACCCCGACGAGACCAAGCTGCATTTCCGCGGCTACGTCCGCGTGTTCAACAACAGCGGCGAGGAGTATGAGAACGCCAACGTGCGCCTGATTGTCGGCACGATCAACCTTGTCGAGAAGATCGCCGAGCTGGCCAAACTAAGGGGCATTCCCGTGCCCCAGCCGGCAGCGGCGCCGGAG
>CAYOBS010000217.1:0-6653 GCA_964402305.1 uncultured Planctomycetaceae bacterium
CTGTCCATTGTCCCCTGTCCATTGTCCCCTGTCCATTGTCCCCTGTCCATTGTCCCCTGTCCATTGTCCATTGTCCACTGTCCACTGTCCACTGTCCACTGTCCACTGTCCACTGTCCATTGTCCACTGTCCACTGTCCATTGTCCACTGTCCATTGTCCCCTGTCCATTGTCCCCTGTCCATTGTCCCCCTACGTGCGCCGGCGGACTCTGGTGACCGCCCACTCAGCCAGCATGAGCGCCACGGCAATAGCCAGCAGCGCCGGCCAGAGGTCCTTGCGCCGCGCCGCGGCAAGGCGCTGTCCGAAGGCGCCCAGGTCCTGGCCGTTGACTATCCGCCCGCCAGTCAACTCCGCCAGGCGGCTGAGGCTGACGGCGTCGGGGCCCACCAGAGCCAACTCCGCCGGCGCGCCAGCCGAAAGGACATCCTGCCATACAACCCGCCCACCCTGTTGTGAACCAGTCCAACCCGCTTGCGGTGAGCGTTCAGTCGAACCGCCGGCCATGACCTCCACGCCTGCCAGCGTGCCGGGGTCGTCTGTGGCGCCCTCGTACCTTCCGGGGGCGGTCTGGACGAGCGGGAAGCTGGTCCCAGCCTCGCCGGGTGCGGCGGCCACGGGCACGATCCGCCCGGCAGGGTCCAAGCCGTTGATGGGACCGTTGGCATCGTGGGCCTCGATTATCACGCGGATTCGCCCATCCTGTCGCCTGGCCTGGCCATCGAAACGCCCATCCAGGGCCGGTCGAAGCGACCATCGCACGGCCCGGCCGATGACTCGGGCCAACTCGCCCGATTGCTCCCAGGCGGGATTCCGGCCGGCCCCGGCGGGCATCACAAGCGTAACGCTCCGTCCCAGCCCCACTTGCCGCATGGCCAGGAGCGGGTCGTGCTCGCCGGCTACCTGTGCAACTACCTCCGCGCCGCCTTGCGGGGCTGCCAGCAGATACGCATGAACCTCCGGCAGCGGGCCCGCGGCCAGGCCAAGCAGCGGGCGGACGATGGCGGCGGGAAACTGCCCGCGGCGCATGGCGTCGCCGCGGGTGCGGCGCAGCAGGCCGGCAAAGACCTTGGCAAGGCCCGCGAGGTTCTCCTGCCCGGCCACAAGCGGACCCTTGAGCAGCCTGGCCAAGGCCTCCAGCGGCGGGGCCTCGGCAGGGGCGGTCTCGCCCGCGCTGGCAATGGCCACCACCGCCAGCGAAAGCCCGCGGCGGCGAAACGCCTCGGCCATGGCTTGTGGATCGAAAGGCTTTGTGCGCAAATCGCTTACAACCAGCACAAGCCCGTCGCGGCCGGCAGGCGCCGCCCGCGACGCGGCCAGGTTCAGCGGTTTGCCTACATCCGTCGAGCCGCCGGGGCGGACTTTTGAGAGAGCCTCGCCGAGTGCGCCGAAGTCCGGCAGGCCGGAACCGCTGTCGTAAACGCAGTTTGCATCGTCCGAGAAGGTTATCACCGACAGGCTGTCGGCCGCGGTCAGGTGCTGGCGGAGGCTGCCGACGGCCTCGACCGCCTGGGCGAACTTTACCCGCCCGGCCGGGCCGGACGCCTCGGCCATCGAGCCGGAGGCGTCGAGGATCACTATGAGGCGTAACGGCTTTCGTTCATAGGGGTTAGCTACGAGGGCAGCCACAAGGTTCAACGGGTCGTCACGGTCGGCCGGGGAGCCGTGAGGCCCGGCCCCCAGCAGCACCAGCCCCCCGCCGGAGCGGATGTACTGGGCCAGGCCGGCCCGGACGGGCCGGACGAGCAACTGGCCGTTGGCGTCGGCCAGGACCACAGCCGAGAAGTCCATCCACCAGTTTACATCTGCACCGACCTGGTCGGCCTGCACCGGCCGGACGTCCAGGCCTTGCAGGCCGGCCAATGCCCCACCGCCCGGCGGCAGGCCTTGGGCAGAGGTAAGCCCGATCACCGCCACGGTCCTCTTGATGGGCAGAGTCGCAGCCTCGGCGGAGTCGTTCTCCGGGAAGGTGTCCGCCGGCGTCAACTCGGCCCTGTATGCGGCGGCAGAGATGGCGGGTGGAGTGTCGGTAATGGTAATCGTCGCGGGTTGGTCGGCAAGCAGGTCGAGCGTGCGGTCGAGGAGCGCCCCGGCGTCGCCGGCGGCTGAAGGGTGGATTCGCCGGACCCTGAGCGTGCGGCGGTCAAGCGCGTTGGTTCGGACGGTCACGCGGAGTTGGACGGCGCCGTCGGGCCGGCGGCGGGCGTCGAACTCGGCTATCCGCGTGTCGCCGGGCGGGCAGTCCATCGGCACGATGGCCACCGGCAGGTGCGCCTGGGCCAGGGCCTCGGCGGCTGGGGGCCAGTGGTTGGTGAACCGCCCGTCGGTATGGATGACCACGCCGGCCAGGTCGCCCGCCCTCGCCGCCGCCAGCCTCAGCGCCGGTGACAGGTCCGTCCGATTGGGGTCCAGGTCGGCGGCGTTTGCGGCCACGCTCGATGCAAAGGCCAGCCGTTCGACCGGCACGTCCGGCGGCAACTCAATGGCGCGATCGCGCTGCACGCGGCAACTGGAGGAGACATCCTGGAGGATCAGCACGCATTTTCGCTCGCCCGGCCCGACGGGCGCGGCCAGGCCGGCAAGGGCCAGGGCGGCCAACGCAACGGCGGCGCACTGGAGTGCCACCCCCAGCGGCGCTGCGCGATGCCCGCGCCTTGCTGCCCATCGCGAAATCAGCACCGGCACGGCGATGGCCGCCAGCGCCGGCAGCAGCGCGGGCCGGCTGAACGTCACGATGAGAGCCAACGGGATGAAGCCGGCAAATGCCACGCTGGAGGTCCTCATGTCCGCATAACGTTTCGTCCCGACGGCCATTAGAATACCCGGCGGGCGCACAATGCAAGCGCGGGCTTTACCGGCGCGATTGCACCTGCTCGCTGAAGCGAGCAGGACCTGGGCTGCATTCCGCCGCGCTTCGGGGGGCTAATGTCCGCCGCCGCGCCGGTCGATAATGGAAGTGCATGGAAATTCCCCGCACTTGTCTCGTGGGCCAAGTATGATTGCCGGTATAGGGCCTTGCCTTGCGGCCTGGGACAACAGAAGCGGGTAAAGCTGGTGATGAAGTCAGACAGCCCCAAGGAAGCAAGAAGCAAGAAGCAACCCGTGCCGATCATCTCGGATGACGACTTTCGGGAGCTGCTGGGCCGGCGCGCCAGCCAGGCCCTCAGCATGGCCCGGTATCTCGTCGGCAGGCACTGGGAGCGGACATGCTTCACTCGTCCGCTGCTGGGCGAGATACTCCACCAGGCCACCGAACTGGAGGAGTTGCTGGACGCCTGCGGCGCGCGCAACAACGACCGCTGGCGCCTGCTCCGCTCGACGGTTGCGGCCGCCAAGCTCTTCGCCGACGTCAACTACGTGCTGCTGCACATTCAGCACTCGATACCCGCTTACAGGCTCCTGGACGTCGAGGGCAACTTCGCGGCCTCGACGGACGAGGCGATCCTCTTCACGGGCCAGACGCTGCTGCGGATTTCCGGCCGCCTCCTGCACCACGCCCGCCTGCTGGGCCTGACGATCCCCGAGCAGTCGCCGGCGGAGCATTTCGAGGAGCGGCTGCCGCCGGGCCGGCTTGCGCACGATTACCGCACCCACAAGCGGGTCGATGCCGGCGAGACCGTCACGTACCTGGCGACGGCGTTTCTGAACCAGGCGGCCGAGAGCGAACTGCTCCACGTGCCGGCCCGCGTGGATCCCGGCAAGTACCGCCAGTGCATTCCCGACTCGGTAAGCGAAGAGCAGGTCCGCCACCTCCAGCACCAGTTCCACAACCTCCAGTCGATGTACGACACCTTCGTGGCCGACACCGACACGGAGCGCGAGAACCCGGACCTGCTCACGCTTCGCGGCCACCTCAGCGTCATCTTTCACCTGCTGGAGGCCGCGACGGGATTCGTACACTACTACGAGCGTCACGTGATGCCCGCCACGAACAGCTCGGGCGACGACAGCCTCGGCCCGATGGTCGACGGCGAGCGGCTGCTGGACGTGCTGATGCGTTACGCGCTGACCTTTGCCAGCAGGTATCTCGTGCGCGCCCGCGACCTCTGCCAGGAGATGCTGCGGCGCTACGCCGAGGTCGGGCAGATCGAGGTGCCCGGGCCGCGGTATCGCGGCTTCCACGTTCGGCCGTCCACGCTGGTGGCCAAGATCGTCCACCACTACGGCGGCGAGGTTCGCATGGAACTGGAAGACGGCGTCTACGACGCGTCAAGCCCCATGGACATATTCCGCGCCAATGAGACCATCAACCGCCAGAAGCGCCACTGGCTCGTCAGCCAGGTCGCCGACATCGAGTGCATCCGACAGCTCGACGGCAACGCCGACCTCGCCCAGACCGTACGACGCGTCGTGCTGGCCCTGGCCGAGCAGGGCAAGGTCGTCATCTACCAGCGGGCCATCCCCGTCCAGCCGCCCGATGAGTCCGACCCCAACAAGACGCCGCTCCAGTACATCCTCGACGAGGTCAAGCGGCTTCAGTCAACCGGCATGATCGACATCGAGGCCGAGATCAACGTCAACTTCATCGGCGACAAGCGAGTCCTGAGGGACCTGCAACTGCTGGCCGAGCACGGCTACGGGGAAGACAACTTCGGCAACAACATCCCGCTGCCGAAGGAACTGTCATATCTGAGACGGTGAGGCAAAGCGGTAATGCCAAGTATTCCGCCCGCATCCGTTTGCCAAGGCGATTTGGAATCCTACATTCCCATTGTCGGTCGGCGCTGATGAGGCGACGCCGGCAGGCGAAACGCTCAAGTACAAGTAATCGCCCTTCGCCTGATTGGAAAGAAAGCTCAAGGGAGACACATAGGCGGATTGGCTCATCCCGGCGGGATGGGCGGTCCGCCGACTGTGTTTATGCGCGTGCGCACCGGGACTGCTGCCCACCCGTGCGCTTTGGAACTGACGCCTGTGGAACCGACGCCTTTGGAACCGACGCCTGTGGAACCGACGCCTTTGAGGCCCGTTCACGGGCCTTTGCCCCGCCGCAGGCGGGGTATAGCCCAGGCCTTCGAGGCCTGGGTAGCCGGGGACGCGTTACTCGTTCGTTCTTCTCTTTTTTTCAGCACGCTTCAGCGCGCTTACCGAACATGGTGACTGCCTTCAGGCTAAAGCCCCTGCAAGCGCGCTGAAGCGTGCTAAGAATAAAGAATTGAAGACCCGCCGATTAAACCCAGGGCTAAAAGCCCTGGTCTATACCCCTGCGGGGCGAAGGCCCGTGAACGGGCCTGATGCTGCTGTGTGATACGGAGAAAAAGCGATCTGACTTCGCCACGACGCCCTGTAAATCGAATCATGCGTAACAGAGCACCAGGCCGGGGCGACCGCCGATCAATCCCCGCTGTTCGGTGTTCTTCCAGCCGACGGCTCCGCCTGCCACAGGGCCGCGGCGAAGGCGGCGTTGGCGGGGTCGGCCAGCTCGGTCTGGAACTCGCCGGCCGACATGCGGTGGACGCTTCCGGCGGCGCGAAGGATGTTGCGGGAGCCGTCGCGGTGGTTGCCGCCGAGGTCGCAGGCGACGATGGTCCGCGGATCGGCATCAGATTTAGGCGGGAAGTAGAAGTAGTCGCAAGTCCGCCCGACCGGGCGACGGCTGTCGGCGCGAACGCACGGGCAGGTGAACAGCTTGGGAGAACCGACATACGCCGCCGGCAGCGTTTGTAAGGCCGCCGGCCAGTTGCCGTCGTGCTCGGACTTGTACAGCATGATGGAACTATTTATGGACCTCAGGTTGGACATGCAGACGGTGCGGTTGGTCAGTTCCTGGGCCTGCTGGAGCGCGGGCACGAGCACCCCGGCCAGCAGCCCGATGACGGGCAAGGCGATTATGGCCATCGCCAGCGTTGGCAGCCAGGCGAGGATGGCCTTGCCGAAGCTGACGGCGAACATGGCCTTGATTATCAGCCAGGTCACAAGCAGCCCCGCCGCCGCGCCGGCCAGCATGCCGACGAAGCCCAATGGGCCAAGCAGCCTGAATGACAGGCCCGAGGCCAGCGCGAGAATGATGCCCGACGCCAGGCCGGCAAGGGTGATTGTGCCCACGCTCCGCCAGTACGTCGCCTTGGGGCTTTTGACGATGTACCGCCCGCCGACAAACAGCAGCGCCCCGCCGCCGAACGCCCAGACCGCCAGGCCAAGAAGCGACCCCATCGCGGTAATCACAATGCTGAACAAGGCTATTCGTGTATCCATCATATGCGTCCGCTCCCGCTGTAAGCAGTGACAGGATGCCATCCCGCGGCCCCCTTGGCCGCGACAGGAACAAGTCTATTGCCCGGCGGCGCGGAAAACAATGGAACAGAGAACAGATTGGTCCTCGGTTTCTTCAGACAGCTTCGGCCGGAACGAGCGCCGATCATTTTCCGCCGGGCGGCGGGTATCTTATCCACACTTCCACCTGCGACAGGGCCGTGAAAAAAGCGGCGTTGTCTGGGTCGGCCAGTGCGGCCCGGAATTCGGCACCAGACATCGGGCTGACGCTGCCATCGGCACAAAGGACGTTGCGGGGCGAGTTGCCGTCTTTGAGGCCGCTGTGGTTGCCGCTAAAGTCGCAGGCGACGATGGTCTTTGGGGCGTTGGACGGCGGCGGGCAGTAGAAGTAGTCGCAAGTCCGCCCAGCCGGGCGATAGCGGTCGCCGATGCTGAGTACACA